>DASUSP010000351.1:0-4700 GCA_036375035.1 Candidatus Limnocylindria bacterium | reverse complement strand
GGTGCAGACCCAGTACTACGCCATCAAGGGCCTGACCGCGCTGATCAAGGTCATCAACACCATCAAGCTCAAGCTGAACCACGACCTCGAGATCATGGGGCTGCTGGCCACCTTCTACGACGGCCGCACCGTGCTCGCCCGCGAGATGCTGGAGAACCTGCGCGAGCTGGGCGACCATAGGGTCTTCAACACCATGATCAAGCAGACCGTGAAGCTGGGGGAGGCGCCGTTGACCGGCAAGCCGGTGACCGAGTACGCGACCAACTCCGCGGCCGCCCGCGCCTTCCGTGAGCTGGCCCGAGAGGTGGTGGAGCTTGGGTAGCAAGCGTCCCGCGTTCCGCGAGAACATCCATCGCCTCTTCGACGAGGCGCAGCAGGCGGACCTTGGCCCAGGCATCGTCTCGCTGATCGAGTCGCGCGCGACACGCGCCACGATCCGCGAGGTGCCGCTCGACCGCATCCTGCCCAACCCGGCGCAGCCCCGCCTGTCGTACGAGGAGGACTCGCTTGCCGAGCTGGCCGACTCGATCCGCGAGCACGGCGTGCTGCAGCCAATCCTGGTGCGCCCGGTCGGCTCCCAGTACGAGCTGATCGCCGGCGAGCGGCGCTGGCGCGCTTCGCGGCTGGCCAAGCGCGAGTCGATCCCGGCCATCGTCGTTGAGTTCGACGACCAGACCGCGCTCGAGGTGTCGATCATCGAGAACCTGCAGCGCGAGGACGTCTCGCCGCTGGAAGAGGCGGCCATGTTCCGCAAGATGACCGACCTTGGCTACTCGGTCCGGCAGCTCGCCCAGAAGATCGGCAAGGACAAGGGCTACGTCGAGAACCGCATGCGTCTGTCCGATGCGCCACCGGAGATCCGCGAGCTGGTGTCCGTGCGCAAAGACACGATCAGCCACGCCTACGAACTGATGAAGCTCGGTGACGAGCGAACCCGGCGGCGGCTGGCCAAGAAGGTCGCCGCAGGGGAGCTGACCCTGGCCAAGCTGCGGGCCATCACCGGCGGCGACGGCGAGGCCGACGCAAACGGGGAGCGACCCAGGCGTCGCGGGCGAACGGTCGCCGGTGAAGTGGCGGTGGCAAAGGCCGCCCGTGCCACCGACGACGCCCTGATGACCAACCGGGCCAAGCTGGCCGACGCGATCGACGAGCTGGTCGACCTGCTCCGACTGCCGGAGGTGATCGAGCAGATCCCGGACACCAACCGGGACAACCTGGCCCGCAACCTGACGGTGACCAAGCTGAAGCTCGAGAACGCCATCGCCATCATCCGGGCCACCCGCGAGCCGGCCTGATCGGACGGACCGCTGCCGGGGCGGCGAGGCCGCCCGGACGTCAGGCGGTGTAGCTCATCACCTCGCGCTGCTCGACCAGGAAGTCCACCAGCCGTTCACGGGCCCGTGGATCAATGCGCCACAGGCCGCGGACCGCCTTGGGCAGCTCGAAGATTGGCGCGGCCAGGGACCCCGCCGTGTCGATGCCGATGACGTGGTCGGGGCCGCCGCCGACCATGAAGGCGCGCTGGAAGCCGCGCGCGTCGAGCCCGGCGATCTCGCAGAACGAGGCGATGGCAGTGCCGACGCCCATGCGCTTGGCGAAGTCGACGATGAGGTCCGCCGCCCAGGTGTCGATCTGCTCATCGCTCTGGGCCGTGACCATCTGGCGATACTCGGCGGCGTCGATCTCGCTCACCTGCTCCTCCATGTGGCTTGGTGTGACCGATTCTAGCCGAGGGCTGCGTGGTGGAGGGCCCCGGACCGTGGCGGCGGGCAGGGCTGCGGCGATCCGCCGCCGGCAGGCAATCCGGGTTGCTATCCTGCGCCGCATGACCGACCGCCCCACCAACCCCCGGACCGAGGACCGGATCACGTACGAGCTTGTCCGGACCGACCGTGCCAGCGGGCAGGCCGAGGTCGTGGGGCGAGCGACCTTCCAGGAGGGTCGCTCCACGGTCGACGCCCCGGAGGCCGTGGCCGTCGCGGTCCGGGAGCTGCTCGGACGGGCATTCGTGGACCGAGTACAAGCCGACGAGCGCCCGCGAGGATACCGGCGCAGTGGTCAGGGCCAGGTGGACATGCTGGTCCCCGGCATGGCGGAGCACTTCATCGCGCGCCTGCGGGGCCTGTGGCTCCCCTACCCCGACGGCACGATCGTCACCGCCCGGGAAGCTGCCGCGTCCCGCGCGCCCGAGCGTCCCGAGGCCGTGGACGTGATCGACGCCGGCGCGGTCACCGACCCGTCGGTGAGACGAATGACCCTCGCCGAGAGCGACGAGGTCCTGCGTGCGCGACCGATCGTCCAGGCCAATCCGCCGGTGGTTGGCCTGCGCCCCGCCACCGAGCGTACGGACGTCAATCGCACCGACTGCGGCTGGATCTCCTGACCCGCCGATCCAGCGACACAGGTTTTCGCAGATTTTCGGGGACGGCCATGCACGGCGGATGGCGGAGTGATTCGACTATCATCGCCCGCATGTCTCTGTTGAAGTACATGCTGCTCCCGCTGGGGATCGCGGCCATCGGCGTCATCTACTGGTTCGTCAGTGACTACGAGACGATCGGCGCGGTGCTGCTCATCGTCTTCGCCGTCGCCATGGCCGTCATGGGCTGGATCCTCCTGCCCACCGCCGACAACGTCGGTCCGACTGCCCCGGTCGACCCGGACTTCGAGGATCCCGGCCGTTGACCTCCGCCGGGCAGTCGAACGCCGACGGGCAGCGAAACGCCGGGTAACTGCGGCTGCCCTAGCGGTCGTGCCGCTAACACAGCTACCCGGCTCGACAGTACTAACGGGGAAGGACCCCGGGCGTTAGTCCCCCACCGCCCGATTCCACTGTCAAATTGGCGACACCCGCCGCGGCATCAGCGAATGCCGGTGTCGTAGCCGATCCGCAGGTCCGTGACCGGCTCGTCAGCCTCCACGCGCACCTCGATCGCCGGTGCAGTTCCCATCAGGCCCTCCACGGGCTGCGGCATCAGCCGGTAGACGCCCGGCGCCAGGTCGACCCGGAACATCCCATCGGCGCCGCTCGAGGTCCGTGCCACCTCGTCGCCGGCAAGGTCCTCAACCACCAGGACTGCACCGTCCACCGGGCGCTCGGCGCAGGCCGGATCGGGCGACATCGACTCCACCGGACAGGTTGGGCCGGCCAGCACCTGGCCACCGATCCAGGACTGGTCGGGCAGAGGTGGGCCCTCCTCATCGGTCAGGCTGACGCCTCCGTCTTCGCTCACCTGGTAGGTCCACAGGTGCTGGCTGATGCAGCCGGACGGGCAATCCCCCCAGCCGATGCGGACGACCACGCGCCAGCCATCGGGCGCGGCCTCGACCTCGTACCAGGCGGCCTGCCCGATGACGTCCTCGTCTCGCGGACCGATGCCCTCGAACTGGTCGTCCTGCGCCAGCACCAGCTGGACGGCCTCCTCGGCGTCGATCGCTCCCCCGCCAGCGGGCGGCGCGCAGGCACCCGCGGCGAGCGAGAGCGTTCCGATCAGCACGAGGGCGATTCGGCGGGAGGTCATGCCATCCGGACGATCGCGGTCGCCACCCGGTTCCCCGGGTTGCCGCCGGGTCAGGCCACGCAGGCGTTGCCGAGGGCTCGGAGGCGGAGCCGCCAGACGAGCGTCCCCGCCAGCAGCGCGAGCGAGACGCCGCCGACTATCGGCTGGATCGGCGCCCAGACCGTCAGGGCTCCGCCGGTGCCCAGCAGCAGCAGGGCGACCTTGTTGCAGACCGGGCAGCCGATGGAGAGGAACGCGCCGAAGCCGGCGAGACCGCCGAAGAAGGTCCCATCACGAGGAGCGCTGCCCGGCTCCTTGAGCGTCTGCACCGGCACGGCCGGAGGCGCGGCGGTGTATGTGGCCATCACCAGTCCCATCAGCGGGGCCGATGCGATCCAGGTGACGATCGCGAAGGGCTCGGGCGGGATCTCGCGCCCGAAGATCGGGTTGGGGATGATGGCCGTGGCGAGCCCGAAGGCGAGCAGGGAGATGACGCTCCAGGCCGCGCTCCAGGCGACGAAGCGGGCGTCGATGGTGCGAAGCGCGGCGGTCATGGTCGCGACAGGGTAGCAGGGCCAGCGCCGACGTAATCGGCCAGGTGCTGGCCGGTGAGGGTGCTGCGGGCGGCGACGAGTTCCGCGGGCGGTCCCGTGAACACCACCCGCCCGCCGTCGTGGCCGGCGCCGGGCCCCAGGTCGATGATCCAGTCCGCGTGCGCCATGACCGCCAGGTGATGCTCGATCACGATGACCGACTTCCCCGCGTCGACCAGCCGATCGAGCAGGTTCAGCAGCTGCTCGACGTCGGCGAGGTGCAGGCCGCTGGTCGGCTCGTCGAGCACGTAGATGCCGCCGTCGCTCGCCATCTGGATGGCCAGCTTGAGGCGCTGCCGCTCGCCGCCGGAGAGGGTCGTGAGCGGCTGACCCAGGCGCAGGTACCCCAGCCCCGCGTCGGCCATCCGGCCGAGCACCGCGCGGGCCGCCGGCACCTTCGACCCCTCCGACCCGAAGAACTCGAGCGCCTCGGCGACCGACATGCCAAGCACCTCGCTGATGTCCCTGCCGGCCAGCTTGTACTCCAGCACGCTGGCCTGGAAGCGCTTGCCCTCGCACTCCTCGCAGGTGGTGGCGACGGTGTCCATGATCCCCAGGTCGGTGTAGATGACGCCGTTGCCGTTGCAGGCCGGGCAGGCGCCCGCGG
>DASUSP010000350.1:0-4940 GCA_036375035.1 Candidatus Limnocylindria bacterium | reverse complement strand
GCACCTGCAGGCACGCGTGATCGTGCGCCCCGGGCAGGTCGTCAACACCGGCCAGGTCATCGGCTACGAGGGAAACACCGGGTTCTCGACCGGCTGCCACCTCCACTTCGCGGTCAACGACCACGGGGTCTGGGAGAACCCGCGCCGCTACCTGCCCTAGAGCGACCCCGGGCCCCGGCCTGTAGCTTCCTACCCGTCCCCGCGGGTGTAACGGCCACCTCTTGGCTGAATACCCGTCCCCACGGGTGGATCAGCCAACCGGACCGATGCTTCACTGGCCGTTGGACCCGCCCGGGCGCATATTCGGCCACGTCCTGGCCGATGCACCCGCCCCCCACGGGTAACCCGGGATGGGCGGCACCTAGATGGCGGCGATCGCGTCGCGGATCGACTCGAGATCGGGATCGTCGCGGGCGTGGTCGCGCAGGTCGGCACGCCGCGCGAAGGCGGTGCCCAGCAGACGCAGGGCGTCATCGGTCCGGCCTGAGAGGCCGCTGTGGCAGGCCAGGTTGTAGAGCATCACGCCCGAGTCGCGTGGCATCAGGTGGTTCCGATCCAGGATGGCTTCCACCTCGGCGGCGAGCTCCGCGTAGCGCTCCTCGGCATCTGCGATGCGCGCTATGTCGCTGAGATGCCCCAGAGCGTGGTTGACGCCGTTGGCGCCGATGCCGGCGGCCAGCTGGTCGCACTCGCACAGCGCATCGTTGCTGGAGGCGCGGATCGCACCGATCAGTCCGTCGATGCTGGCCGCGGCAGCCGCGGCAGCCTGCTCCGCGGTCCAGCCGCCACGATCCGCCTGGATGCGCGCGTTGGCGTCGTCGACCGGGTCGCCGGGCCGCGGGTCGTCGTCGGTCGCCGTGCCCAGCAGGCGCCGCGCCTCCACCTCGCGCCAGGCGGCCATGTGGGCACGCACGTCGCGGGCAGTCAGGCCCTCGATCACCGGTTCCCCATGGCTGCTCTCGTCCAGCGCCGCGAACAGGTCGCGCTCTGCGTGCCGGACAGCCTCTAGCAGGTCGATCAGGTCCTGCTGCAGGGGACTCAGCGCCTCACCGGTCGGGGTCGCCGTCGGGCCGGTCACGTCCGCATGGTACGCGGCGCGTCCAGCCCCTCAGGCAGGGGCGGGTTGGCCGGAGCGAACCGCGGGCAGGTAGAGCCGGGTGACGTACTCGCGCAGCATGCGCGCCGTGCTGAACTGCCACAGCGAGCCGGCCACCGCCTCGCGCATGGTGGACACCCATGCCCGCGGCACGCCGTCGGGATCGAGCGCGAAGAAGCGCGGCACGATCTCCTCCTCCAGGAGCCGGTACAGGGAGTCGGCGTCCTCGGCGTCCTGCGCCGCCTCGTCGCCGTCCGCCGTCCGGTCGCCGATGGCCCAGCCGTTCCGGCCGTTGTAGCCCTCGTCCCACCAGCCGTCCAGGATGCTGACCGAGGGGATCCCGTTCAGCGCGGCCTTCATGCCCGATGTGCCCGACGCCTCCAGCGGCCGGCGGGGATTGTTCAGCCAGATGTCCACGCCTCCCACCAGGAAGCGGGCGATGCGCATGTCGTAGTCCTCCAGGATGAAGACCCGGCCGCGCAGCCGTTCGGCGCGTGTCAGCTCGAAGATGCGCTGGATGACCTGCTGTCCAGGGCGGTCCGCCGGATGAGCTTTGCCGGCCAGCACCACCTGGACGGGCCGCTCCTCGCTGGAGAGCAGTCGGGCCAGCCGTTCCTCGTCGCGGAAGAGCAGGTCGGCGCGCTTGTAGGTGGCGAACCGCCGAGCGAAGCCGATGGTCAGCGCGGCCGGGTTCAGGGCGTTGTCCACCTGGCGCAGCTCGTCGGGCGACTCGCCGTGGCGGGCGAACTGGCGAGCCAGACGGCGCTCCGTGAAGTCCATGAACTCGCGCTTCTGCTGCAGGTGGGCGCCCCACAGCTCCTCGTCGGAGATGCCGCTCAGCCTGCCGATCAACTCGGGATCCGTGAGGTCCGTGCCCAGCGAGGTTCCCATCGCGCGCTCGTACAGGCGGCGAATCGGTCGGCCGAGCCAGGTCGAGACGTGCACGCCGTTGGTGATGGCCTGCACCGGGTGGCCGGCCACCTCCTGCCAGGTCCCGGTGGCAGTCGCCCCGTGGAGCTGGCTGACCGCGTTGGCATCGGTGGCGTGGCGCATCACGAAGGCGGTCATGTCGAAGCCGGCGTTGGGGTCGTCGGTGCGGCCGCGGCCCAGCTCCATCAGGTCCCCCGCGGGCAGGCCCATCCGGTCGAGGACGGGGGCGAGGTTCTTGGTCGCCAGCCCGCGCTCGAAGACCTCGTTGCCGGCGGGCACCGGGGTGTGGATGGTGAACACCGCGTCGCGACCCACGCGCCGCAGCGCCTCGCCCGGCGCCATGCCCGGCTCGCCCTCGAGCAGCTCTCGCGCCCGCTCCAGCAGCAAGAACGCGGAGTGGCCCTCGTTCAGGTGCCAGGCCGCCGGCTCGATGCCCAGCGCGCGCAGCGCGCGGACCCCGCCGATGCCCAGGATCATCTCCTGGCAGAGGCGCATCTCCCGACCCCGGACGTACAGGATGTGGGTGATGGGGCGGTCGGACGGATCATTGCTGGCGATGTCCGTGTCCAGCAGCAGCAGCGGCACGCGGCCGACCTGCGACACCCAGACAGCCGCGTGAACCTGGCGACCCGGGAACTCGACCGTCACCTCCAGCGGCTTGCCGTCCACCCCGCGGGCCCGGCGCATGGGCAGCTGTCCGGGATCCAGGTCCGGCTGGGCGTGCTCCTGGTGTCCATCGGCGTCGATCTGCTGGCGGAAGTAGCCGCGGCGGTAAAGCAGCCCCACGCCGACGAACGGCAGAGCGGCGTCCGAGGCGGACTTGAGATGGTCGCCGGCCAGCACGCCCAGACCACCGGAGTAGATCTGCATCGACTCGTGGATGCCGTACTCCGCGCAGAAATAGGCCACGCAGCCGGGCAGCGCGGCCGACGGATCGGCCTCGGCCTGGCGGCGGTACCACGAATCGGCGCCGTTCTCCATGTAGCGGTTGAACTCGTCGAGCAACCGGCTGGCGTCGACCATGAAGTCCTCGTCGGCGGCGAGCTCCGCCCAGCGGGACGCCTCGACCGACTGCAGGACCGCGATCGGGTTCCGATAGCGCGACCAGGCCAGCCCGTCGATCCGCGAGAAGAGCGACCCGGCCCGCGGCGTCCAGCTCCACCACAGGTTGTATGCCAGCTCGCCGAGGCCCTCCAGGCCCCGCGGCAGCTGGAAGTCGTGCCCCGCCAGGGTGGGGACGCGAAGGGACGTTGTCATGGAGGGCCGATGCTACTCGATGGAAACCGCGCGGGGCGCACGCGGACGCGTACCATCGCGCCATGACCACCCCCGTTGCCCGCACCGGACTGGACGTCGCCGCGGTACGCGACCATTTCCCGGCCCTGGCCCGCACGCTCGAGGGGACGCCGATCGCCTTCCTGGACGGCCCGGGCGGCACGCAGGTCCCGGTCGAGTGCATCGATGCCATGACGGCCTACCTGCGCGCCTCCAACGCCAACCATGGCGGCGCCTTCCGCACCTCCGAAGAGACCGATGCGCTCCTGGAGGACGTCCACGCGGCGGCGGCCGACTTCCTGGGGACCGATGATCCCGGCGAGGTGGCGTTCGGCCCCAACATGACCACCCTGACGCTGGCGGTCAGCCGCGCCATCGGTCGTGACCTGGGGCCGGGCGACGAGGTGGTGGTCTCCCGCCTGGATCACGACGCGAATATCGCGCCGTGGCTGGCCATGGCCGAGGACCGCGACGCGACGGTGCGGTGGCTCGACTTCGACCCCGCCGACTGCACGCTGCGGCTCGACCTGCTCGACTCGGTGATCGGGGAGCGGACGCGGATCGTGGCGGTCGGCCTCGCATCCAACGCGGTGGGCACCATCAACGACGTGCGTCGGATCGCGGACGCAGCGCGCGCCCACGGCGCGCTCCTCTTCGTCGACGCGGTGCACGCCGCTCCCCACATGCCGATCGACGTGGCCGCGCTGGGCGCCGACCTGCTGGCCTGCTCGCCGTACAAGTTCTTCGGCCCGCACCTCGGGGTGCTGTGGGGGCGCCGCGAGCTGCTGGAGCGGCTGCGTGCCTACCGCGTCCGACCTGCGGGCGAGGCGCTCCCCGGGAAGTGGGAGACGGGGACGCAGAACCACGAGGCGCTGGCAGGGCTGATGGGGACGTTCGAGTACCTTGCCGCGCTGGGTCGGGCCTTCGGCGGAGCGCGGCCGTCGGATCCGAGGCGCGCGGCGCTCCGGGCCGCCATGGAGGCGATCCGGAGCCACGAGCGCGGGCTCATCGGTCCATTGCTTGAGGGCCTGGAGGCCGTACCCGGGTGCCGCGTCTTTGGCCTGACCGATCCAGGGCGCGTCGACGAGCGCGTGCCGACCGTGTCCTTCACCCTGGACGGCGTGCATCCGCGCGAGGTGGCCCGCCGCCTGGGGGAGCGGGCAATCAACGTGTGGGACGGCGACTACTACGCCGTCGAGGTGGTGCGGCGGCTCGGCCTGGAGGAGTCGGGCGGGATGGTGCGCGCCGGCCTGGTGCACTACAACACCGTCGACGAGATTCAGCGCCTGGCGACCGCGGTGGGGGAGATCGCCAGCGGCTCGTGACGCCTTGGACCATGCCGATCTCGACAGCAGGCGGTACGCTATCGGCCCCAATGGACGGCTACACGGTCGAAGAGGCAGCCGAGGTCCTCGGGATCCCGCAGGGGCGCGTCTGGGAGCTTATCGCCCGGGGCGTGCTGGCCGGAGCGGCCGAGGGACGCGCCGACATGCGCGTCTTCCTGAAGCCCGCCGCTGGTCAGCGTCCGTCGGCGACCGGCAATGGAGGCAGTGCAGAGCGGAGCGGCGAGAGCGGCGAGGGCGAAAAGGGCGCCTCGGCCATTGAGGCCAGCCCCTTCCGGGAGCTGCTCACCGAGTTC
>DASUSP010000349.1:0-4798 GCA_036375035.1 Candidatus Limnocylindria bacterium | reverse complement strand
GAACCGCTTGGCCTCGTCGTACACGCCACGCGGTCCCACCGGGTTCACGTTGCCCCAGTAGTCCTCGCGCTGGGGATGCACGAGGGGGTCGCCATAGACTTCGGACGTCGAGGCGATGAGGAAGCGGGCGTGCTTCGCCTTGGCCAGGCCGAGGGCATTGTGGGTGCCGAGCGCCCCGACCTTGAGCGTCTGGATCGGCAGCTCGAGATAGTCGAGCGGCGAGGCCGGGCTCGCAAAGTGCAGGACCCAGTCGACGGGGCCATCGACGTGGATGTACTCGGTGACGTTGCGCCTGACGAACGTGAACCGATCATTGATCCAGAACGACTTGAGGTTGTCCGCCGAGCCGGTGATGAAATTGTCGATGCCGACCAGGTCGCACCCGCGGGCGAGCAGCGCCTCGCACAGATGCGAGCCGATGAAACCGGCCGCTCCCGTCACCACCACCCGCATCATGGACTCTCCTGCATCACGCTCGATGGATCAGGGCTGCGTCGGCAGGACGGACCGGCGGCCGATCGAGTGATATTCGAAGCCAAGCCTGCGCATCCGCTCCGGTTCCCAGAGATTGCGGCCGTCGAACACGACGGGTCGCCGCATCGCGACTCGCAGGCGATCGAGGTTGAGGAACTTGAACTCGTTCCACTCCGTCACCAGCGCCACGGCGTCGGCGCCGGCGGCGGCCTCGTAGGGCGATTCGCAGAAGGTCACGGTGGCCGGCAGCAGGCGGCGCGCAGCCGGCATCGCCACCGGATCGTAAGCGCGCACGACGGCCCCCCGCTCCAGGAGCCGCTCGATCACCTCGACGGACTTGGCCTCGCGCATGTCGTCGGTGTTGGGCTTGAAGGCCAGGCCCAGCACGGCCACCGAGCGTCCCGCCAGCGGGCTCAGCGCCTTGATCATGAGGCTCACGAAGCGGCCGGCCCGCTCGCGATTGATCTCCACCACGGACCGCAGCAGCGAGAAGTCGTAGCCGAGGGCGGACGCCGTGTGCACCAGCGAGTCGGTGTCCTTGGGGAAGCAGGAGCCGCCGTAGCCCAGCCCGGCCGACAGGAACGCCGACCCGATCCGGGCGTCGAGCCCCATGCCCTTCATCACCTGGGTGACGTCGGCGCCGGCCACCTCGCAGATGTTGGCGATGGCGTTGATGAACGAGATCTTGGTCGACAGGAACGCGTTGGAGGCGTACTTGATCATCTCCGCCGACGGCACGTCGGTGATGATCATGGGCCGCTCCAGGGGAGCGTACAGCTCCAGCAGCGTCATGGCCACCTGCTGGGTGGGCGCCCCGATCACGATCCGGTCCGGTCGCAGCGTGTCCTCGATGGCCGAGCCCTCGCGGAGGAACTCGGGATTGGAGACGACGTCGAAGGCGACCTTCTGGACCTGGTGCTTCTCGATGACCTCCCGCACGAACTCGCCGGTGCCGACCGGGACGGTGGACTTGTTGACGACCACCGTGTACCGCTCCATCGCCTGCCCGATCATGCCGGCGACGTCCTCCACCGCGCTCAGATCCGTCTGTCCGTCGGGCTTGGGCGGCGTCCCGACGGTGATGAACACGATGACCGATCGCCGCACCGCCGCGGTCAGGTCGGTGGTGAAGAGGAGCCGGCCGTCGGCCACGTTGCGTGCGACCATCTCCTCCAGGCCGGGCTCGTAGATCGGCATCCTGCCCGCCTCGAGGTCGGCGACCTTCGCCACGTTGTTGTCGACGCAGATCACGTCGTTACCGAGATCCGCGAACACCGCCCCCGTGACCAGACCCACGTATCCGGCGCCGACGACGCAGATATTCATTTATTGTGGATGGCTATGATAGCAGGCAGGGCACTCGACGAGCAAAGCGGTGGGCGAATTGGAGAACTTACGTGCCCTCCCTACGCCGCCGACGGGTCGTCGTCGTCACCGGCCTCGCCGAGGATCTGGGTGCGGGCGTCGCGCACGGCCTCGGTCAGCGACTCGAACCGCTGGCCGGAGATCGAGATCGTGTTGCTCTCCTCGTCGCGCGCCTTCCACATCCATTCGCGGCGGTTGCGGCCCACGGGCACGAACTGCACCTTGACCGTCGCTGCATTGGGAAAACCTTGCATCACTTCGCTCCTTCTCCCGGTATCAGCCGGTGTGGGCCAGGAATGCAAGGCGGGTGCCACGCAGATCACTACGCTGCCTCCTCGGCCTCGGCGGCGACCCAGCGGAAGAAGACCAGGGTGAACGCCATGAGCGGGATGAGACCCGACGGCACCCACATGATCACGCCGCCCAGCCGCTGATCGGCCAGCGGCGTGAGGTCGAAGAGCCTCGGGGCCGAGGCGTAGAAGGGATAGAGCACCCGCTCGGCGGCGGTGATCATCGCGGCCACCACGGTCATCGGCATGCCGAAGACGAACAGGTAGAGCAGCTGGGCGGCGTACGGCAGCGCCGGAGCCAGTCGCGACGGCGAGACGATCGGCCACCAGCCGAGCCCCGCGGCCGCGAGCAGCACCAGGTGCTCGACCACGTGCCAGCCGTGGATCTCCAGCGCGGTGTTGTAGGGGCCCGGGAGGTGCCAGGCGATCAGCGCGACCGCGTATGCCGCGAACGCCGCGAGCGGATGGGTGGCCATCCGGACGATCGCGGCTCCTGCGCGCCGGGCCATGACGGGCTGCAGCAGACCGTCCACCATCCAGCCGGGCACCCCGGTCAGGAGCAGTGGCGGCACCACGAGGGTGAGCACCAGGTGCTGGACCATGTGGGCGCTGAACAGGTACCAGTCGCTGAGGTCGTGGAGCGGGCCGTTCAGCGCGAGGAGCAGCGCCAGCAGGCCCCCGAGAAACCGCGCCGCCCGGGCCGGCCCCGGGCGCCGACCCCGGGCATGCCAGGCCCAGGCCCATCCGGCCGCCAGCAGGCCGCAGGCCGCGATCACCTCGGGGTGGATGGCTCCGCCCGTCCACGAGAACTCCGGCGGCACGGCAGTCACGGCGCTCAGCGGCCGAACACCAGGAACGCCCCGGTCAGGGTCATGAGGGCGACGGCCAGGCCGGCCGCCACCAGCAGCGGTCCCACGAAGAGGCTGGTGAGCGGCCGCGGATCGTAGCGCAGGTGCATGAAGTACATCACCACCAGCGCGAACTTGGCCGCCGACATAGCCAGCAACAGCGGCACGATGATCGGGGTGAGGAGTCGGATGTAGATGACGCCGACCTCGAGGACGGTGATCGCGGTGAGGACGAGCGCGACCCGGACGTAGGTCTGGACGGAGGCGTGCCCGTGGGCGGCGGCCGGCGCGGGAGCGCTCATGGGATCAAGTAGACCACGGTGAAGATGACGATCCAGACGACGTCCACGAAGTGCCAGTACAGGCCGACCACCTCGACCTTGATCGCGTCCCGGGTGGTGAGCCCCCCGCGCCGATCGAGCACCCACAAGGTCAGCAGCAGCGCCACCCCGAGCGCGACGTGGGCGCCGTGGAAGCCGGTCAACACGAAGAACGTCGAGCCGAACAGGTTCTGCTGCAGGGTGAGGCCCTCGTGCACGAACTCGGTGAACTCCCAGGCCTGGAAGCCCAGGAAGACGAGGCCGAAGAAGGCCGTCCCCAGCAGCCAGAGCCGGGCCTGGCGCCGGTCGCCACGCTGGACGGCAGCCAGGGCCAGCACCATCAGCAGCGAGGACATGAGCAGATCGAAGGTCGAGATGGTGGTGAGCGGGATGTTGAGGATCTCGGGCGGGTGGGGGCCGATGACGCTGCGGCCCTTGTAGGCCAGATACGTGGCGATCAGCGTGCCGAACAGCAGGCACTCCGAGCCGAGGAGGACCCACAGCCCGAGCTTGCGGTGGTCGATCTCGAGGTTGCCGACCTGGTCGGCGTGGGCGGGGTTGCGATGGTGCTCGAGCGCCAGCGCCCAGCCCGCGACCACGAGGACGAGGGCCCCGATCACGACGATGCCGAGGTGGATCAGCGCCCCGGCGGCGGCGATGGTCATGCCGGCCGCCATCACGATCGGCCACACCGACGGCGCCGGCATGTGAACGCCGTGCGCCTCGGGCACGGCGGCCAGCGGCGCCGGCTTCCGGCCGCGGCTGTCACCGTGCTTCTCGCGCCAGAAGGTGTCGCGCCCGTAGACGGGCGGGATCGTGTCGAAGTCGTGGGGCGGCGGCGGCGACGAGGTCCGCCACTCCAGCGTGCGCCCATCCCAGGGATCGGGCCCGGCGACGGCGCCGTGGCGCAGGGACCGTACGGCCAGGATCGTGAACAGCAGCACCGACAGCGCGATGCCGAAGGCGCCCACGGTGGAGGCGAGGTTCCAGAAGCCCCAGCCGGTGTCCGGACCGTAGGTGTAGATCCGGCGGGGCATGCCCACGGCGCCCAGGTAGTGCTGCGGGAAGAACGCCAGGTTGAACCCCGCGAACATCAGCCAGAACTGCCACCGCCCCCACCGCTCGTCGAGCAGCCGGCCGGTCATCTTGGGCCACCAGTAGTAGGCCGCGGCCTGCAGACCGAACAGGCTGCCGCCGATCAACACGTAGTGGAAGTGCGCCACCACGAAGTAGGTGTCGGTTTGCTGCAGGTCGACCGGGGGCGAGGCGTGCATGATGCCGCTGAGCCCGCCGATGGTGAAGAGCGCGACCAGGCCCACCGCGTAGTGCAGCGCGACGGTCGGCCGCAGCCGCCCGCCCCACATCGTGGCCAGCCAGTTGAAGATCTTCACGCCGGTCGGGATCGCGATGAGCATCGTCGCGATCGAGAAGGCAGCGTCGGCGACCGGACCCATGCCGGCGGCGACCCGATCCTCTGGCAGCACCTGTTCTGGCTCTTCGG
>DASUSP010000348.1:0-2933 GCA_036375035.1 Candidatus Limnocylindria bacterium | reverse complement strand
CTGGCCCCTCCATCGGGCTGGCTGCCCACCGACCCGCATACCCTGCAGGTCAAGGGCCGCGAGAACGTGTGGGCGCTCGGCGATGCCACCGACCTGCCGCTCTCCAAGGCCGGGTCGACGGCCCACTTCGAGGCCCCGGTGGTGGCCGAGCGTGTGGCCGCGGTGGTGCAGGGCCGCGAGGCGAAGGGGAAGCACGCCTCCTACGAGGGCAAGGTGATGTGCTTCTTCGAGGTCGGCGACGGCAAGGGAACCCTGCTCCAGTTCGACTACGACCATCCGCCGAAGCCGCCGAAGCCGAACCGGCTCTGGCACCTCGGCAAGCTGGTCTTCAACAAGACCTACTGGCACACCGTGCCGAAGGGTCGCGTCTGAGCGAGCCTCCAGCCCGGGTCATCGAGGGAGCGGTGCAGCCTGTCGCGCCGCTCCCTCACCTCATGTCCAGCAGGTCCGACAGCGAGGTCGGCTCCAGGTCGCGCGAGGTGCGCAGCAGGTGGATGGTCATCGGCAGCGCCTGGCGGGTGTTGTAGCCGCCCAGGTGCATCAATACCACGCTGCCGCCCTGGACGTTGGTGACGACCCTGCCCACGATCTGCGCCGCGGTTGGCCCGCCGTCGGCGACCGGCAGCCAGTCGATGGTATCCACGCCCCACATGGCGGTGGTCGTGTAGCCGGCGCCAGCGGCAGCGTCCAGCACGAACTGGTTGTAGGCGCCGAACGGCGGACGCCAGTAGGGAACCGGTGACTGGCCGCTGCCCTCGGTGATGATCGCAGCCGCGCTGGTCAGCTCCTTCCGGATCTCGGCCGCGGTCATGGGTCTCTGCGGACAGGCGGCGCCATTCTCGCCGGTGACCAGGTTGCAGTGGTTCATGGTGTGGTTGCCCACCTCGAAGACCTGCGGGTAGGCCCTCACCATTGCCAGCACCGCGGCGCCGACATCGGTCTGGCTGGACGCGCCAGTCGGGAAGATGGTGGTGCACACGCCGTTGAGCAGCAGGTAGCGCATGATCGAGAGTGCGGGGTCCAGGCGCCCTCCCATGTCCAGGGTCAGCGCCACCTCGGGGCCGGCGCCGCTCACGGTCCGGACCACCCGCCGCGTGGCGTCGGCGCGCGGGCCGGTGCGGCAGCTCAGCGCTTTGACGGCGAGGGTCCCGGCCTTCGGCACCCAGGTCCCGGCCCAGCCGCCGTTGACGATGCGGTAGTAGGCGATGCCGTTGATCACCGCCACCCGGCGTGCGCTGGCCGAGGAGGAGTGCCCCAGCGAGCCGATTCGTGCGCTGACCAGGTTCCAGTCGTCGTCGAACCGGTAGCCGATGATCGTCCCGGCCGGGAACGACACGACGCGCGGCGAGTCGTAGGTTCGGCTGCCGACCACGCCGACGACGTACGAGACCATCGACTCGCGGACGTGGTAGCCGGCCCAGATGCCGTCGACGATGTACAGGTACTTGCCCGCCCGCCCGGGGATCGCGGTGCGCTTGGTGGTGCTGGCCGCGGAGGCCCGATCGAGGGTGTAGGTCTTGCGAGCCACGATGTCGCCATCGGCGTCGAACCTGTAGCCGGTATGGGTCCCGGCCTGGAAGCTGACCATCCGCGGGTTGTCCGGCGAGGGCGCTGCGGCGGCGGTCGGTGACGGTACCAGCGCCGAGGCGCTGAAGACGAGCATGAGCGCCAGGGCTGTGGCACTGATCGAGCGGCGCATGGTGGACCCCCTTCCTGGACCGATGCTGGCCCGGCCCGAACGACCGCGCCACGGCCATATGACGCGTTTCCCGGGACGAATATCACGGCTGTGGACTGCGCCCGGCGTTCAGTCGGCCAGGCCCCACAGGTCGCCGACGGTGAAGCCCTCGGGGAATGGGTCGTCGGGGTCGACCACGAGATCGGTGCGGCCGGTGATCCAGGCCGACCCGGTCAGCTGCGGGACGACCGCCGGCAGCTCCCCGACGCGCGTCTCCTCCAGCAGCCTGCCGGTCCAGGTGGTGCCCAGGATCCCCTCGTGGACGAAGTCCTGCCCGATGGCCAGCTGTCCGCGGGCGTGCAGTACGGCCATGCGCGCGCAGGTGCCGGTGCCGCACGGCGAGCGGTCCAGTACGCCGGTGAACGACTCGGGCCGCTCCCAGTCGAGGGTGCCGGACGAGACCACCACCGTGTTACGCCCCTGGCTGCCGGGGAGCGTCGGCGGCCCGGTCCACTCCATGATGCTGACGCCGGACAGCCCCGGCTCCAGCGGGTGCACCGCCGGGACCTGCTCCCGCGTGGCGGCCTTGATCATCTCGCCCACTCGCACGAGCTCGCGGCCCTCGTCGGGGACGAGTCGGAAGCCGAGCGCGGCGGCATCGGCCAGGGCGTAGAACATGCCGCCCCAGGCCACGTCCACGGTCACCGTCCCCACGCCGGGCACCTCCACCGGCCGGTCCAGCGCCACCACGAAGGCCGGCACGTTGCGGAAGGTGATGGATCGGGCGCGACCGCCGCGCACCTCGGCGCTGATCCTGATGAGCCCCGCCGGCGCCTCCAGCACAAGCTCGGTGATCGGCTCGGTCACCGGCACGAGGCCCTCGGCGATCAGCACGGTGGCGGTGCAGATCGTGTTCGAGCCCGACATGGCCGGGTACTCGGCCTGCTCCATGATCACGAAGCCGGCATCGGCCTCCGGCTGGGTCGGCGGCAGGACGACGTTGGCGCAGGTCGCGGGATAGCCGCGGGGCTCGCGCAGGAGTAGGCGCCGCAGGTGGTCGCCGCGATGCCGCAGGTGGTCGCGCTTCTCGAGCATGGTGGCGCCCGGGACGTCAGACACGCCGCCGATCACGACGCGCCCCGGCTCGGCGCCGGCATGCGCGTCAACCACGTGGATGACCGGGTCCAGTCGCATGGCGGCATGGTGCCATGCGAACGCGGTCAGGTCCCCGGCTTGAAGACCATCAGGGCGACGA
>DASUSP010000347.1:0-7384 GCA_036375035.1 Candidatus Limnocylindria bacterium | reverse complement strand
GACCGCGATGCCGAGACTCCGTTCCGACGAGGGGGCTGGGGCGGCGATCGTCGCGGCGTGGACGACGCCGGCTGGCTGCCGGGGGGCTACCGCAGCCCGCGACGGGACCGGGTCAGGGAGCCGCTACGCCCGGTCTCGCTGCCGGACATGGCCGCGCCGCCCGCCCCGCGTCCGGTGGGGCGTGACCTGGAGCGAGCGCGCGAGCGTGTCGCGGCGTCGTCGTACGCCGGCGCCGGGGAGCTGGACCTGGGAGCGGGCGCCTTCGAGGCCCTGGCCCCGGCTGGCGGCGGCGCGGGGGACGACGAACCGGGGACACTGGCCTGGCAGGCCGGCGACCGGGTCCGGCACCGGCGCTTCGGCGAGGGGATCGTGGTCTCCAGCCAGTGGGTCAAGGGGGACGAGGAGGTCACCGTGGCTTTCGTGGGCCAGGGCGTGAAGCGGCTCATCGCCGCGTACGCTGGGCTGGAGCGGGCATGATGCGCTGGACAGCGCGGCCGCTGCGGTGCACGCGGACGAGGAGGAGCCGATGACCGGCGAGCGAGATCCGAACCAGCTCCAGGCCATGGTCGAGGAGCTCACCGCCGCCCGCCAGGAGTTCCTGGTGGCCCTGGACCAGGCCGATCCGGCTCTCCTCACCGCCCCCGGCCTGGCAGGCGAGTGGAGCGCGCGCGAGCTGATCGCGCACCTGGGCTACTGGACCGGCCACGCGGCAGAGGCGCTGCACCACGCCGCGCAGGGGCGGACCGGTGACTTCGGCGAGGACGAGATGGACGTCGACGAGCGCAACGCGGTGGTGGCGCGGGTCGCCGCACAGACCGAGCTGGCCACGGTTCGCCAGCGCGAGCAGGCCGCGTTCGAGGCCCTGGTGACGGCCATGCAGCGCGCCGACCCGGCCTGGCTCGACGAGCGCGTGGCCTACGGCGACTCCCTGGAGCAGGTGATCCGAGACGACGGCGCCGACCACTACCGCGAGCACGCCGCCGACCTGCGTGCCTGGTTCAGCGGCGGCGGGGACGAGCCGGACGAGTGAGCCCCGCGGATCCCGCTGCCCGCGTCGCCGAGCTGCGGACGATCATCGAGGAGGCGAACTACCGCTACCACGTCCTCGACGCCCCGACCATGGAGGACGCGGAGTACGACCGCCTCCTCCGGGAGCTGCAGGACCTGGAGGCCGCGCACCCAGAGCTCGCCAGCCCCGACTCGCCGACCCAGCGCGTGGGCGGCGCGCCGTCCACCACCTTCGAGAACGTGCGGCACCAGGTGCCGATGCTGTCGCTGGGCAACGCCTTCGGCCATGACGAGCTGCGCGAGTTCGACGCACGGGTGCGCCGCGGCCTGGGGTTGGGCGACGACGACCCACCCGTGACCTACGCCTGCGAGCTGAAGATCGACGGCCTGGCCATCAGCCTGCGCTATGAGGGCCGCTCCTTCGTGCGCGGCGTGACCCGCGGCGACGGCACCACCGGCGAGGACGTGACAGCCAACCTGCGGACCGTCCGCGCCATTCCACTCCGCCTGCGGGCCGATCCCCCCGGCGACCGGCTGGAGGTGCGCGGCGAGGTGTACATGCCGCGCGGCAGTTTCGCCGAGCTGAACGAGCAGCTGGAGCGCGAGGGCAAGCCGCTCTATGCCAACGCGCGCAACACCACCGCCGGAACCGTGCGCCAGAAGGACCCGCGCGTCACGGCCAGCCGCAGGCTGGCGCTGTGGTGCTACCAGGTCGTGGGGGCGGAGGGCATCGGCTCGCACACCGAGTCGCTGCAGCTCATCCGGGAGCTGGGTCTGCCCGTGAATCCCGCCTCGCGCCGGGTGCAGGGCATCGATGAGGTCATCGGCTACGTGGAGGAGTGGGCCGACAAGCGAAAGGACCTCGACTACGAGACCGATGGGATCGTGGTCAAGGTCGACAGCGTCGCCCTGCAGCAGCAGCTGGGCTTCGTGGCGCGGGCGCCACGCTGGGCGATCGCCTACAAGTTCCCCGCTCAGCAGGTCACCACCAAGCTGGAGGAGATCGAGGTGTACGTGGGCCGCACCGGGGCGCTGACTCCCGTGGCGCACGTCACGCCGGTCTTCGTTGGCGGCACTACGGTCCGCAACGCCACGCTGCACAACATCGACGAGATCCGTCGCAAGGACCTGCGCGTCGGGGACACGGTGGTGCTCCAGCGGGCCGGCGACGTGATCCCGGAGGTGGTGAGCGCGGTGGTCGACGCCAGGAACGGCAGCGAGGTCGTGTGGGAGATGCCATCGGCCTGTCCCGTGTGCGGGACCGATGCCGTCCGCGAGGAGGGCGAGGTCGTCTGGCGCTGCCCGAACCCGTGGTGCCCGGCACAGCGGGTGGGCGGGCTGCTGCACTTCAGCGGACGCGGCGGGGTGGACGTCGACGGCCTCGGCTACAAGATCATGCTGCAGCTCATCGAGCGCGAGCTGGTGCGGCGGCCGGCGGACATCTTCCGCCTGGACGTGGAGACGCTCGAGGGGCTGGAGCGCCTGGGACGGAAGAGCGCCGAGAACCTGCGCGCGGCCATCCAGGCCGCGCGGCGTCGCCCGCTGGCGCGCATCCTGAACGGGCTCGGCATCCGCCACGTCGGGGAGCAGACGGCGATCGACCTGGCCGCGTGGCTCACCCGCGAGACGCCGCGCGCTGAGGGCGAGACCGAGGCCGACTGGACGCGCCGCGTCGCCGACCGCCTGCGCGACGCCTCGGTCGAGGAGCTCACGCAGGTCTTCGGCATCGGCAAGGTGGTGGCGGAGGGGATCGCCCTCTACTTCGCCGACGAGCACACCCGCGACACCCTGCATGACCTGCTGGACGCCGGCGTCGTGGCCGAGGCGCCGGAGCCCGGCGAGGCGGTGGCGGCATCCGGCGAGGGGCCGCTGGCCGGAAGGACCCTTGTCGTTACCGGCACGCTGCCCGGATTCAGCCGCCAGGAGGCGGAGGAGGCCATCCGCGCGGCCGGTGGGCATGCGGCCGGATCGGTCTCGAAGGCGACCGACTTCCTGGTCGCCGGGGACAAGGCGGGCAGCAAGCTGGCCAAGGCGGAGCAGCTCGGCGTTCCCGTGCTGGACGAGGAGGCATTCCGCCGCCTCCTGGAGCGCGGCGGGCCATGACCGCCTTCGTCAGGGTGGCCACCGACCTCCGGCTCCAGCTGGCCAGCCGTCCGGGCTCCATGGCTTCGCTCTTCGCCGCGTTCGACGCGGCGGGGATCACCGTGCACGGGGTCTGCGCCATCGGCGAGGACGACACCGATGCCGACCACTTCCTGGTCGACGACCCCGATGCCGCCGTGGCCGCCGCGGCCCATGCCGGGGCCGTGGACGTGCGACGCCGGGACGTGCTGCTGGTCAACGCGGCGCGCGCGGGTGTTACCGCCACCGAGGTGCTACAGCGGATCGCGGCGGCGGGAGCCGGGGTCGACCTCATGTACCTGGCCGCCAGCGGTGCGCTGGTGCTGGGCGCCATTCCCCTAGCCGATGCACGAGCGGCGCTCGCGACCCTCGCCGAGGAGCGCGGCCTCGATGGCTGATCCGGCGGCGCTGGCCGTGCTGGCCGAGCGCCTGCGCGCCATGCACGCCGGACCGCAGCCCCTGGTCTTGCCCAATGCCTGGGATGTTGCGAGCGCCCTCGCCGTGGAGCGGGCCGGGGCGAGCGCCATCGCCACGACATCCAGCGGCGTGGCCGCCACCCTCGGCTACGAGGACGGCGAGGAGATCGGGGCCGACCTGATGCTGGACGTGGTTCGTCGGATCGCGTCGGCGGTGGAGCTGCCGGTGACCGCTGACCTGGAGGCCGGATACGGTCGGTCCGCCGACGAGCTCGTGACGCGCATGCTCGAGGCCGGCGCGGTCGGCCTGAACCTGGAGGACACAGTGCGGGTCGGCGCGCCGCGCCTTGGACCGATGAAGCCGCAGGCCGAGCGGATCGCGGCCATCCGCCGGGCCGCCACCGCGGCCGGCGTCCCGGTCGTGATCAACGCCCGGATCGACACCTTCCTGCGCGGGAGCGGCGACCCGGAGCAGAGCCTGGCCGACGCCATCGCCCGCGCCCGGGCGTACCTGGCTGCCGGAGCCGACTGCGTATACCCGATCACGCTGGACGACGCCGATGCCATCGGGCGGTTCGTTGCCGAGATGGACGGCCCGGTGAACATCCTGCTGCGACCCGGCTCCCCGTCGCTGGCGCAGCTGACGGCGCTCGGCGTCCGGCGCATCAGTGTGGGCGGCGGGCTGTGGCGACACGCCGTGCGACGTGCCGAGGAGGTGGCTCGCGGCCTCCTGTCCGGTCAGGACGCCGCGTTCGGCGAGCTCGGGGAGTCCTGAGCCTCAAAATCGGTCCGTTCGATCGCGTACAGGACGTGGCGGACGAGGTGTGGGTGCTTCTCTGGATCCACGCGCGGATGGTCGAAGTCTCCATCGGGCACGCGTAACATCCCAATCCGCTCCATGACGCGCCACGATCGCTCGTTCTGGGGCACCGTGAACGAGTGCACGCGCGGCAGGCCGAGCTCGGTGAACGCGAAGCGCAGCACCGGCCGCGAGGCCTCGGTGACGTAGCCATGCCCCCAGTTGTCGCTGGCCAGGCGCCATCCGATCTCGAGCGGCGGATCGCGGTCCAGGAACGCCGCCGGCCAGAGTCCCACGTAGCCGATGAACTCGGTGCTCCGCGCCAGCTCCATGGCCCACAGCCCCCACCCGTGGTCGCGCCACTGCCCCAGGATGCGGTCCACGAACGCGTCCGACTCCTCTCGCGAGAGTGGACCCGCCAGGTGCGCGACCACCATCGGGTCGGCGTTCATCGCGGCGAACGGCGCGCGATCCTCCTCGCGCCACCCGCGAAGGATCAGCCGCTCGGTGCGCAGCACCGGGACCCGGCTCATCGGTTCCCGTTCGCCATGCGCACGGCATCGGGCCGATGTCGCAGCCGCCACATGGCCAGGATGCCCAGCGCCGGACCGATGGCCAGGGCAGCGAAGGCCACGCGCCAGCCGGTCGCATCGGCGGGGTTGAGCAGGCTGACGCCCCAGATCGTGACGGCGGTGAGGGTGAAGCCCAGGGCCGTCTGCACGGTGAGCGCCGATCCCGCCGTCCCGGGCGGCGCCAGCTCGCTAACCGCGGTCGAGAACTGGGCGGAGTCGGCGACCACGGTGATGCCCCATACCATCGCCACCGCCAACAGCAGGAGCGGCCAGGCACCGAACAGCAGGCCGGTCACGATGGCGGAGGTGCCGGAGATCGCCATGGCGGCCATGGTCAGGGTGGTGCGGCCCAGCCGATCGGCGAGAGCGCCGGCAGCCACGCAACCCACGCCCCCCGCGGCCACCACGGCGAAGGTCGCCATGCTGGCGATGCCCGGGGCGGTGCTCCCGGTGGCGGCCAGCGAGGCCGCCAGGAAAACAGGGACCCAGCTCCACATGGCGAACAGCTCCCACATGTGCCCCAGGTAGCCGAGGTTCGCCAGCAGTACCGATCGTTCACGGAGGGCGGCCGCCGCCACAGCCGGGCTGAACCGCGCGGCCGGCACGGTGAAGGGACCGTCGCTGACCGCCAGGGCGGCGATGACCGCACCGATGCCCGCGCCTGCACTGGCGGCCAGGACCACGGCCTGCCAGTCGAGCGCCAGCCACGCGCCGCCGGCACGCAGCAGGTGAGGCAACGCCGAGCCGACCGTGATCGCCCCGATCAGCGTCCCGACAGCCAGGCCACGCTCACGGCGGAACCAGCCGGCCAGCACCTTCATCCCCACCGGATAGACCGCCGCGATCCCCGCACCGGTGAGTGTGCGGAACGGGACGGCAGTGGCGAGGTCGTCGGCCAGGAATCCGAACCCGGCGTTGGCCAGCGTCGCGACCAGGCCGCCGCCCAGGATCAGCCAGCGCGCAGGGACAACGTCCGGCACGCCCAGCGAAGCGAGTGCCACGGCGGCCGCCGCGAAGCCGAGCTGCACTGCCACCGTCAGTGTCGCCACGCCGACCGAATCGATGCCCCACTCGGCGCGCAGCTGGTCGGAGACCGCCGCCCCGCTGAACCAGGTGCCCAGGATGAGCAGCACCGCGGCCGAGAGGAAGAGCAGCAGGCGCCAGCGATGCTCCGGTTCGGAGGCTGTGGTGCTCGCCGCCGTCAAGCGTCGCCCTCGGCCAGGAACGCCTCGACCAGCTCGTGGTAGCCATCGAAGCTGCTGCGCACCGTGTGCCCGCACTCCGGGTCCGTCTCGAACCGCGCCCCGGGCAGGTGCTCCGCCACCAGCCGCGTTGCCTCGGGCGGCACCACCTGGTCCCGCCCGCCTGCGAGCAGCAGCGCCGGGACGTGGATCTCCCGCAGCCGGTCGGTCACGAACGAGGACGGATCGAGCGTGGCCTTCAGCTCGGCCACGAAGCGCTCGGGCGTGGCGGGCCGGGGCTGCAGCCGCGCGGCCGACTCGAACGATTCGGCCGGTCGCCCCGCCCCGCCGCCCGCCGCCGCGGGAGTGGTCGCCGGGCGCATCTGGACCGCCATGTGGCCGAAGAACATGCCCCAGTCGTCGTTCTCGGCCAGGACGATCCACTGCGCCATGCGGCGGGCCATGGCCGAGTCGGGACGCGTCTCGGAGGCCACCGAGGACAGCACCAGGCGGCTGACCAGCTCCGGGTGGTCGACGGTGAGCCACAGCGAGATGCGGCCGCCGCCGGACTCCGCCTCGATGGCGTACGGCGGCTGCGGGCCACCGGCCCCCTCCACTGCCTCGACGGCGGTGACCACGGCATCGGCGATGACACGCGGGTGCATGACGCGGTCGACCTCGTCCAGCGACTCGGGCAGCGGCCGCCCCACCACCACCACGTCGCGGTGCTGCCGCCGGCGCGCCCAGCGCTTCTCCAGGACGTGCTCGGTGCCGGCCAGGCGCCGCAGCCCGGTCTCCACGCCGCCCAGAACGAGCAGGGGCACGCCGGTGCCGCCCGGCAGGTGCAGGGCCTCGATGCTGCCGCCCCGGATCGGGACCTCGAGCACGCTCATGAGGCGTGCATGGTGCCAGACGGCGCCCTGCCGGAGCGGTTCGGGTAGCATCGGGCCATGATCAGCCGAGCCGATGTCGAGCACGTTGCCGCCCTCGCCCGCCTGGGCCTGACCGATGACGAGATCGACGTCATGCAGGGCCAGCTGAACCGGATCCTGGAGGCGATCGGACAGCTCCAATCGGTGGACACCAGCGCGGTCGGGCCGACAGCGCAGGTCATCGCCCTCGAGAACGTGATGCGGGAGGACGCCGCCCGGCCCAGCATCGACCGGGAGGCCGCCTTGGCCAACGCGCCGCTGCGCGAGGGACCGCACCTGCGCGTGCCGGTGGTGCTGGAGGAGGGTCGGTGAGCGCGAACACCGCCGAGGCCGCCAGCCTGCCCCTCGCCGACCG
>DASUSP010000346.1:0-6073 GCA_036375035.1 Candidatus Limnocylindria bacterium | reverse complement strand
TCGGATCGGGGCTGGGGGGCGTGGAGGACCTGCTCGACGCGGAGCCCCGCATCCGGGTCCCCTACGGCGAGATCCCCAATGTCCCGGGGTCCGAGGTGGAGGGGCACGCAGGGGAGCTGGTGGCGGGGATGGCATCGGGACGGGCGGTACTCCTGCTCTCCGGGCGTGCCCACCCGTACGAGGGCTGGAGCCACCGCCAGTCGACCCTCCTGCTGCGCGCCTGCCTGACGCTGGGGATCGGGACGGTGGTGCTCACCAACGCCTCGGGCGGCGTCAACCCCGAGTTCGATCCCGGCGACGTGATGCTGATCACCGATACGATCAACCTGTCCGGCGAGAACCCGCTGCTGGGGCCGAACCTGGACGGGCTGGGGCCGCGCTTCGTGCCGATGACGGATGCCTGGGATCCGGAGCTGCGCCAACGCGCCCTTGACGCGGCCGTGCGCGCCGGTGTCGAGCTGCGGCAGGGCGTGTACCTGATGCTCTCCGGCCCCGCTTACGAGACCCGCGCCGAGCTGCGCATGCTGCGCATGCTGGGCGCCGACGCGGTGGGAATGTCGACCGTTCACGAGCTGCTGGCGGCCCGGCACCAGGGCGCGCGGGTGGTCGGCTTCAGCCTGGTGACCAACAAGGCCACGCCCGACATGGCGGGTGAGGTCACGCACGAGGAGGTCCTGCAGATGGGCCCGATCGGCGCGGCCCGCGTGGTGCGGGTCCTGCGCGAGCTGCTGCCGGAGCTGGGCTGAGTGCTCTTCTTCAACGACCCGGCGGCCCTGGTCGGCATCGCCATCGCCCTGCTGGTGGGGCTCACCTTCCACGAGTTCAGCCACGCGTTCCTGGCAGACCAGCTCGGGGACCATCGGCCCCGCGCGCTGGGGCGGGTCAGTCTCAACCCGGTGCGTCACATCGATCCGATGGGCGCGATCATGCTGCTGATGGTCGGCTTCGGCTGGGCCAAGCCGGTGCCGGTGAACCCCTACGCGCTGCGGCCCGGCCGGCGCGGGATGAGCATGGTGGCCGCGGCTGGACCCGTCGCCAATGCGGTGGTGGCGCTCGTCGCCGCGGTGCTCTTCCGGCTGCTCGGCGGCATGGGGATCGGTGGCTTTGTGCTGGACGTGGTCTGGTTCACCGTCCTGTTCAACTGGGTGCTGGCCATCTTCAACCTGCTGCCCATCCCGCCGCTGGACGGCTACAACATCGTGCTGCCCTTCCTGCCGCCGAACGTGGCCATGCAGGTCCAGCGCAACGCGCACTACGGCATGCTGGTCCTGCTGGGCCTCATCCTCGTGTCCTACGCTCTCCCCGGGCCTGGCCCGCTGTCCTGGATCGTCCAGGTCGCGCAGTCGCTGACGAACGTGGTGATCGGTGCATAGGGTCGCGCAGTTCTTCGGGCACCTGGCAGCGCGCGTCTCGGATGACGATGCCGCGCTGGCGCGCCGCATCCTGCCCGAGTCGGCATGGCCGTTGTTCGCGGACATGCCCGTCGCGGATCGTCGCCACGGCCTGGACGTGGCGGCCGGGCTCCTCGCCTCGGGCTGGGACGATACAGACCTGCTGGCCGCCGCCCTGCTGCACGACGCCGCCAAGGGACGCCGCATGCGGCTCTGGCATCGGGTGGGCGGCGTCCTGCTCGACGCGCTGGCCCCTTCGCTGCTGCGGCGGCTGGCCTCGGATGACCCGGCGTCCGCCGGATACCCGTGGCACCTGCACCTGCATCACGCCGAGCTGTCCGCGCGGGCCGCGCTCGGCGCCGGCTGCAGCCGGCGCACCGCCGAGTTCATCAGCGGACGCGCAGCGGGGGCCGATGCGGCCGCGGCCGCCGCCCTCCACGCTGCAGACGAGGCCGCCTGAGGGTATGCCGATGCAGCCGATCCCGATCGAGCCCGAGGCCGCGGGGGAGCCCGTCGCCACGGCGCCGTTCGAGGTGCGCCTGGAGGTGTATTCCGGGCCGCTGGACCTGCTGCTGCAGCTCATCGAGTCGCGCCAGCTGGACGTCCTCACCGTCCCGCTGGCCGAGATGGCCGACGCCTACGTGGCGCACCTGGCCACGCAGCCGGTCGCCTCGGAGCAGCTGGCCGACTTCGTGGCGGTCGCATCGCAGCTGATCCTGCTCAAGTCGCGTCGCCTGCTGCCCGGAGAGCCGCCGCCGGTCGCGGCGGAGGGCGAGGAGGAGCCCGACGAGGAGGAGCTGCGGCGGCGGCTGATCGAGTATCGAGCTTTGCGCGACGCCGCGCGCGCCCTTGGCGAGCGGGACGGCGTGTCGCCGATCTTCCGCCGCGAGCCGCGCGAATCCGACCTGCCCGAGGTGCCGTCGGAGCCGCTGCCCGCCGGGCTGTTGGCGGCGGCCTTGGATCGCCTGGCGGCCATCCCGGAGCCGGTGCCGCCGCCGCCCGAGGTGGTGAAGCGCGAGGTGACCATCGCGATGCAGCTGGCCATGCTGCGCGCCGCCCTCTCGGCGCGGGGGCAGGTCGTGCTGCAGCAGGTCCTGGCCGCCTGCCGATCGCGGACCGAGGTCACCGTCACCGTGCTGGCCCTGCTGGAGCTGGTGCGCCGCCGCCAGGCCACCGTGCAGCAGGACGAGCTGTTCGGCCCGATCCTGGTGCAGGCGCTGGCCGGCGAGGAGGCGACGTGACGGTGGCGCAGGAGCTGGGCGCCTTCTTCGAGGCGCTCCTGTTCATCGCCGAGCGGCCGCTCACCACGCCCGAGATGGCGCACCTGGCCGGCGTACCTGCAGTGCAGGCCGAGGCGAGCCTGGCGGCGCTGGCCGAGGACCTGGAGGAGGACCGCCGCGGCCTGCGGCTGCAGCGCCACGACGGGATGTGGCAGCTGGTCACCGCACCCGAGGTCGGGGAGCGGCTGGCGGCCTACGGAGCCCGCGAGGAGGCCCGCCTCAGCCCGGCCGCGCTGGAGGCGCTGGCGGTGGTCGCCTACCGGCAGCCGTGCACCCGCGGCGACGTCGAGCGGGTGCGTGGCGTCGATTCCGACTACGTGATCCGCTCGCTCCTGCATCGCCGCCTGATCGCCGAGATCGGGCGACGGGACACGCCCGGCCGGCCCGCGCTGTTCGCCACGACCTTCACCTTCCTGGAGCGGTTCGGGCTAACCTCTCTGGACGACCTCCCGCCGCTCTCCACCGAGGCCGCGGCCGCCACAGCGTTGGCGACCATGGTGGACGCCGATGGCGGCTGAGCGCCTGCAGAAGCTGCTGGCCCGCACCGGCGTCGCCTCGCGACGCGGCGCGGAGGAGCTGATCGCCGCCGGGCGGGTGGCGGTCAACGGGCGGACGGCGACCATCGGGCAGTCGGCCGACCCCGCCACCGATCGCATCACGCTCGACGGCCGCCCCATCGGTCCGGCCGAGCAGCTGGTGCATTACGCGCTGCACAAGCCGGCCGGCTTCGTCTCGTCGTCGCGCGACGAGCGCGGCCGCCGATCGGTGGTGCGCCTGCTACGCGGTGCGCGCGAGGCCGCCGGCACCCGGCTGTGGCCCGCCGGAAGGCTGGACGTGGACTCCGAGGGGCTGCTGGTTCTGACCAACGACGGTGATTGGGCCAACCGGTTCCTGCACCCTCGCTACGGGGTGGAGCGCGAGTACGCGGCGCTGGTGCATCGAACGCCGCACCCGGACGAGGTGGTGGCGCTCCTCGATGGCGTCGTCCTCAGCGACGGCCCGGCACGGCTGCTGGCGGTCCGCGGCGAGCCCCCGCCGCTCGAGGTGGAGCGCGATGCCGACGAGCGCGGCGCGTGGCTGCGGCTGCGGGTGGGGGAGGGGCGCAAGCGAGAGGTCCGGCGCGTCCTGGCCGCAGTCGGGCTGCGCGTCCTGCGGCTGGTTCGCGTCCGCTTCGGGACGCTGGAGCTCGCCGGCCTGCGCAGCGGCGACTGGCGCCGCCTGGAGCCTGCCGAGGTGGCGGCGCTCACGGCGCAGGCCGAGGCCGTCACGCCGCCCCCGCCCGAGGCCGTCGCCAGGAGAGGGGAACCGCTCAGCGTGGCGATCGACGGTCCCTCGGGATCCGGCAAGAGCACGGTGGGCTACGCCCTGGCGCAGCGCATCGGCGCCAACTTCGTGGACACCGGGCTGATGTACCGGGCGCTGACCCTGGCCGCGCTGGACCGCGGCGTGGATGTGGACGATCCCGGGGCGCTCGGGCGCCTGGCGCGGGAGGCGCGCATCCAGGTTCGCCGGCCGCTCCCAGGCGAGACGGATCGGCGCGAGACGGTGCTGCTCGACGGCGCCGACGTCACCCACCAGGCGCGCACGCCCCGGGTCGACCGGGCGGTGAGCGCGGTGAGCCGCCACGCGGTGGTCCGCGACGAGATGCTCCGCGTCCAGCGCATCGTGGCGGACGAGGAGGACACGGTGATGGTCGGTCGCGACATCGGCACCGTGGTGCTGCCCGACGCCACGCTGAAGGTGTTCCTGGTCGCAAGCGCGGCCGTGCGCGCCGCCCGTCGCGCGGCGCAGATGGGGACGCCAGAGCGGCTTGCGGAGTACCTGGCCGAGATCGAGGAGCGCGACGCCGCCGATTCGGGCCGCGAGGTGGCGCCACTACGCCAGGCGGAGGGCGCCCTGGTGCTGGACACTGGCGAGCTGGGCGTCGACGCCTGCGTGGACGCCATCGTGGACCGGCTGCCGGCGCGCACCGGCGCCGGCGCCACTGCATCGGTCTGAAGGGAGAACGGGCCATGAGGACGCTGCGGACCTGGTTCTTCCACCCCGGGGCGATCATGACCAGCTGGCTCGTCTGGCTGCTGGGGCCCGGCCGGGTGATCGGCCTGGAGCACGTGCCGCGCACGGGGCCGTACCTGCTGGTCGCCAACCACACCTCGAACTTCGACCCGCCGTTCCTGGGGTGGGCGGTCGGTCACCGGACCGGGCGGGTGATCCACTTCATGGCCAAGGACGAGATGCGCCGATGGCCGGTGATCGGCTGGTTGGCGGCCCAGGCCGGGGCGTTCTTCGTCCGGCGCGGCGAGGGCGATCGGGCGGCGCAGCGCGTCGCGGTCCAGGTCCTGGAGGCCGGGCGTCCGCTGGCGATCTTCCCGGAGGGCACCCGCAGCCGCGACGGTCGTCTCAGCGAGGGGCGGGCGGGAGCCGCGCTGCTGGCGATGCGGACCGACGTGCCGGTGCTACCCTGCGGCATCTCCGGGACGCACCGGATCTTCGAGGGGCGCCGCCGCTGGCCGCGTCGCACGCCGATCACTTTCACCATCGGGGAGCCGTTCCGGCTGCCGCACAATGACGAGCTGGATCGCGCCGCTCTGAAGGAGGGCACGGAGCGCATCATGCGTGCCGTCGCAGCGCTGCTGCCTCCCGAGCAGCGCGGCCGCTGGGACTCGCCAGCTCCCTGATCCGGCGCTCGGTCACCCGGCTGGCACGCCTCGTGCGCCAGGCAGCGGCATGGCACGCCAGCACGACGACGCCGGCAACAGCCGCGCCTGGCTCTCCCGGGACGCGGCGCGCACCGCCGCCACCTGGGCGGTGGTGTGGCTCGCCTTCGCGCTGCTGGCGTGGCTCGCCTGGCAGCTGAAGGTCATCCTGGCGCTGGTGTTCGTCGCCATTCTGCTGGCGGCGGCCATCAGCCAGCCGGTCCACCTGCTCGAGCGCCGGCTCGGGCTGCCGCGCATCGCGGCCGTGGTTGCCTGCTACCTGGTCCTGCTGGCCATCGCGGCCGGAGCGGTGTGGCTGATCGTCCCGCCGCTGGTCCAGCAGGCCGCGGCGCTGGTGGCCGCGATCCCGGAGATCTCCTCGCGCGTGATCGAGTGGACGCGGGAAGCGGTTTCGCCGCTCGTCCCGTCCGACGCGTTCGACGAGGCACTGAACGCGCTTCCGGCCCGGATCGGCGAGGTGCTCACCGGGCAGGGGGTCATCGGTGCGCCACTGGTGCTGATCGGGATCGTCGTGAACGTGGTGATCGTCGTCTTCCTGAGCGCATTCCTGGTCATCGACGGCGGGTCGCTGTGGAAGGCGATCCTCGGGTACGCGGCCCCGGAGCGGAGGGACCGGCTCTCGACCGTGGCCGGCAACGTGGTCGACAGGCTTGGCTCATACGTCAGCGGGCAGCTGCTGATCATG
>DASUSP010000345.1:0-15877 GCA_036375035.1 Candidatus Limnocylindria bacterium | reverse complement strand
AGCTTGGTGAGCAGGATCGACCAGCGGCTGACCGGCTTGGCCAGGATGTAGACCGCGGTACCGTCCTCCAGCTCCGATCCGATGGCGCTGGTCCCGAACAGGAGCGCCACCAGCGGCATCAGCGCCGCCAGGCCGAGCGTGTTCAGCAGCTCGGAGGTGTAGTTCTGGTAGGAGCCCACCTCCGCCAGCCGGAAGATGAGCGCCACCAGCACCAGCACGCCGCCGAGCAGCAGGAGGAGCAGCGTGCGGCGCCGGCTCAGCAGCTGGCGCAGGGTGATGCGCGCCACCACGGCGTTCATCGGCGCACCAGGTAGCTGAACACCGACTCCAGCGACTCGTCGGTCGGCAGCAGCTCATGCAGCGTGATCCCGGATCGTCGGGCTGCCCCGGCGACGATGCGGCTGAACTCCCCGAAGTCGCGGGTCCCGACCGTCAGCAGCCCGTCCGAGACCTCGACCGAGCCGATGATCGGGTTGCCGACCAGCGCCGCGGCGAGGGCACGGTCGTTCGAGGAGCGGATGGTGAAGGTGTGGGGGCGATCGGTCATCAGGCGGCGGATCTCGCGGAAGTGGCCGGACGCGGCCAGGCGGCCGGCCACGATGACCAGCACCTGCTCGGCGATGCGCTCCACCTCCTCCAGGATGTGGCTCGAGAACAGGATGGTCCGTCCCTGGGCCGCCATGCGGCGGAGCAGGTCCATCATGTGCAGCCGCTGGCGCGGGTCCATGCCGTTGAACGGCTCGTCCAGGAGCAGGATCTCCGGCTCGTGGACCAGCGCGGCGGCGACCTTGATGCGCTGCCGCATCCCCTTCGAATAGGTGCCGACGGGCCGGTCCTGGGCGTCGCGCATCTCCACCAGCCCGATGGTCCGTTCCGTGGCCCCCGCGGCCTGGGCCGCGTCCATGCCCTGCAGGCGGGCGTTGGCCGCCACGAACTCGCGGCCGGTCAGGAACGAGTAGACCTCCTCCCGCTCCGGGACCAGGCCGACGTGGCGGTACATCTCGGTGTGCCCGCGGGCTGGGTGGCCGCCGACCGTGACCGTCCCCGACGAGGGAGCCAGGAAGCCGGCGATCATGTGCAGGATCGTCGACTTGCCAGCGCCGTTGGGTCCCAGCAGCCCGGTGATGCCGCCGTCCAGCGCGAAGCTGACCTCGTTGACCGCCACCACGTTGCCGTACCAGCGCGAGGCGCCGTCCAGGACGATCCGCGCCGATGCAGCGGAGTCGTGCTCGCGCTCGCCGTGCTCCGTGGTCACGCGCTGATCCGCCGGTAGCGCCACAGCACGGCACCGATGGCCACCACGCTGATCAAGAGCAGCTCCGCGCCGAAGATCCAGAGCGGCAGGTTCGTCTGGGACGCGACCGACTCGAAGTACGGCTCGCCCACCAGCAGGTCGCGCGTGCCGTCTGCCGCGTTGAATGGGTTGACCAGGAGGCCGAAGTCCGCCAGCGCACCGCCCCGGGCCGCCTCGCCGAAGATGCCGGAGACCGCGGCGGTGACCATGAACACGGCGATGATCGCGCCGGTGGCGTACGCCCGTCGCGGCGTCCAGGCCGCGATCGCCAGCGCCAGCGCCGAGATCGGCAGGGCGTAGATCAGCGGCCCCAGCACGACCTGGGGCACGTTCTCCAGCTGGTCGCCGAGCGCCGCGGGGACGTCGACCGCGACGAGCACCCTCCCCAGGAAGAGCACCAGCATGGGGGCGAAGGCCAGGATGTAGGTGGCCAGCACCATGGCGCCGAGCTTTGCCAGGGCGTAGTCGCTGCGCTGTAGCGCGTGGCTGAAGTACAGGCTCAGGACGCGGTTGCGCTGGTCGCCGCTCACCAGCTCCGGGGCCTGGGCCGCCACGAACAGGGCCAGCGGGACGGTGACCTGCCCGAGGTAGCTGTCGTAGTTGAACGGGCTCAGCTCATCGCCGCCAGGCACAAGCGCGGCGATGGCGGTGGCGATCGCCGCCGGCGCCAGGGTGAACGCCGCCAGCCCCCACGGGATGATCTTCGACCGCCCGCTCCTGCCCCAGCCGAACGCGGCGCGCAGCGAGTGCCAGAACAGGGTGCTCACCGCCGCGCCGCGGCCGAGGCGCGGCCCCTCGTAGTTGCGGTAGCCGAGGTCGTAGATCGCCCCCGTGGCGCTCTCGCGCGGGACCACCGGCTGCTGCGCCGTCATGCGGCGCCCTCGGCCGCGAACAGGTCCTCGAGCCGGTGACGCTGGTGCTCGAGCCGCACCAGCGCCAGCCCCAGCTCGTCGATCGCGTCACGCACTGCGTCGTATCGCCGCTCGTCGGGCGTGGCGACCAGCACCGTGCGCCCCAGCGCGACGGCCTCCAGGCCCTGCGCCGCCAGCCGCGCCGCCAGCTCCTCGGCGCGCTCCTCGACCTCCACGCTCAGGGTCCCGGTGCGCTCGGTGAACGACACGATGGGCGCGGCGCGCAGCAGCTTCCCCGCGTCGATCGCCAGCAGGAAGGTGCAGACCCGCTCGATCTCGCCCAGCAGGTGGCTGGCGACCACGGTCGCGATCCCGAACTCGGTGCCGGTGCGCTTCACCAGGTCGAGCATCTCGTCCCGTCCCGCCGGGTCCAGCCCGTTGGTCGGCTCGTCGAGGAGCAGCAGCTTCGGGTCGTGGACCAGCGCCTGCGCCAGCTTCACGCGCTGTTTCATGCCGGTGGAGTAGCCGCCGATCGGCCGGTAGCGCTCCTCGTAGAGCCCAACGTGGCGCAGCACCTCGGCGGTCCGCTCGCGGGCGGCCGAGGCCGGGAGCCCCGACATGCGGCCCATGTGGGTCACGAACTCGGTGGCCGAGGCGTCCGGCGGCAGGGCGTCGTGCTCGGGCAGGTAGCCGACGAACTGGCGGATCTCCGGGCCCTGGCGCGTGACGTCCAGGCCCATCACCGCCGCCGAGCCGTCGGTGGGGTCGATCAGGCCGAGAAGGATCTTGAGCAGCGTGCTCTTGCCGGCCCCGTTGGCGCCGACGAGCCCGATGATCCCCGGCTCGACCTCCAGGTTGAGGGCGTCGAGGGCGGTCACGTGCTCGCCGTAGCGCTTGGTGAGGTCTCGGGCCTCGATGAGCGGCATCGGCCGCAGTCTAGCGGGTCGCCCTACATGTGCGGGACGTAGCCCGGGTCGAAGAAGCGGTGCGGCTCGTCCTGGAAGTCGAGCATGCAGCCGCGGCCGCAGAAGTAGTAGGTGCTGCCCTCGTGCTCGGCGCTCAGGCCAGCGGCCTTCGCCACCTCTGGATTGACGTCCATGCCGCAGACCGGATCCTTGGCGCCGCCCGCGGCGGCATCGGTGCCGTGCTCATGCATCAGATAGCCTCCTCGTGTTCGATGGGGTCCGTCGTCGAAGCCTACGCCGTTCGGAAGCGGCGCAGGCGCAGGGAGTTGGTGACCACGCTCACGCTGGAGAGGGCCATGGCCCCGGCCGCCAGCGCGGGCGACAGCAGCCACCCGGTGATGGGGTACAGCAGGCCGGCTGCCACCGGGATCAGAAGCACGTTGTAGCCGAAGGCCCAGACCAGGTTCTGGCGGATGGTGCGCATCGTGGCGCGCGACAGGCGGATGGCGCCCGGCACCGCGCGCAGGTCGTCGCCGACCAGCGTCACGTCCGATGCCTGCACCGCCACGTCGGCCCCGGTGCCGATGGCGATGCCCAGGTCGGAGCGTGCCAGCGCCGGCGCGTCGTTGATCCCGTCGCCGACCATCGCAACCCGGCCGCGCTCCTGCAGCTCGGCCACGCGCGCGGCCTTGTCCTCCGGTCGGACCTCGGCCAGGATGCGATCCGGACCGATGCCCACCTGGGCGCCGATGGCGTCGGCAACCGCCCGCCGGTCCCCGGTGATCATCCACACGTCCACCCCGGCCTCGTGCAGCCGGCGCACCGCCTCGGCCGATTCGGGCTTGACCGGGTCGGCCAGCGACAGCACGCCCGCCACGCGGCCGTCGATGGCCACCAGCACCGGCGTGCGCCCGTGCTGTGCCTCGTCGGCCGCGGCGCCGGAGAGCGGCGAGGGGTCGACCCCCTCGTCGGCGAGGAAGCGCTCCGCGCCGATCAGGAGCCGCCGTTCGCCAACCTCGGCGCGGACGCCGCCACCGGGGATCGCCTCGAACCGGTCGGCGCTGCCGACCAGCAGCCCACGCTCCTCGGCGCCGCGCACGATGGCCTCGGCCAGTGGATGCTCGCTGCCGCGCTCGGCCGCGGCAGCCAGGGAGAGAAGCTCCTCCTCTGATCGCCCCTCGGCCGGTGCCACCGACTGCAGCAGCGGCTCGCCGCGGGTGATGGTGCCGGTCTTGTCCAGCACCACCGCCGTGATCCGCTCCGCGGATTCCAGCGCAGCGCCGTCGCGGACCAGGATGCCGGCCTCGGCGCCCTTGCCGGTGCCGACCATGATCGCGGTCGGCGTGGCCAGGCCCATGGCGCAGGGGCAGGCGATGATCAGCACCGCGATCGCCGCCGACAGGGCGAACGGCAGCCGCGGCTCCGGCCCGACCAGCATCCAGCCGACGAACGCCAGCGTGGCCAGGGCGACGACCGCGGGCACGAACCAGCCGGTCACCGCGTCGGCCACGCGCTGGATCGGCGCCTTGGAGCCCTGCGCCTGCTCGACCAGCTTCACGATCTGGGCCAGGGTGGTGTCGCGGCCCACCCGCTCGGCGCGCATCACGAAGGAGCCGGACGCGTTCATGGTGGCGCCGATGACCTGGTCGCCGGGCCCGCGCTCGACCGGGATCGACTCGCCGGTGAGCATCGACTCGTCGATGGCCGAGGCTCCCTCCACGATCGCGCCGTCCACCGGCACGCGGTCCCCGGGCCGCACCCGCAGCAGGTCCCCGGCGCGCACCTGGTCCAGCGGCAGGTCCTGCTCCCGGCCGTCGCGCAGCACGCGGGCGGTTGTGGGCCGCAGCTTCAGCAGCGCCTTGACGGCGCCGGCGGCCTGCCCGCGGGCGCGGGCCTCCAGCCATCGGCCCAGGAGCACCAGCCCGATGATCACCGCCGCGCTGTCGAAGTAGGTCTCGCCGGAGAGCCCCGCGTCCATGACCAGCTCCGGCACCAGCGTCACCACCAGCGAGTAGCCGTAGGCCGCCAGGGTGCCCATGCTGACCAGGGTGTCCATGGTCAGCTCGCCGTGGCGCAGGCCCTTCGCAGCGCGGACCAGGAAGCGTCGACCCAGCACGAACTGCACGAAGGTGGCGGGCGCCAGCATCCAGACGTTGATGCGCTCCATCGGCCACGGGGCGCCGCCCGGCCAGAGCATGACGGCCATCATGGCCAGCCCGATGCCGGTGGCGGCCACCGCGCTCCACAGCAGCTCCCGCCGCTCCGCGGCGCGAGCACGCTCCTCGGCGGCGACGGCCTCTTCCTCGCCCGCGGACGCGTCGACGGTCGTGTCGCGACCCACCTCGTAGCCGGCGGCCTCGATCGCGGCCACCAGCCCGGATCGATCGATCAGCCCCGGGTCGAAGCGCACCGTGGCTCGCTCGCTGGCCAGGTTGACGGTGGCCGCAGCCACGCCATCGGACTTGTTCAGGAAGCGCTCCACGCGGTTCACGCACGACGCGCAGGTCATGCCCACGACCGGCAGGCTGAGCTCGGCCAGCTGCGGCTCGGGCTGCGGGGCGGTGGAGGAGAGGGTCGCGTCGGTCATGCGTCCATGATACTACGGGGGAGTATCCGGGAGTTCAGCTCCAGATGGCACACATCGTGCATCGAGTACAACAGGATTCATCATTCTGGCCAGGGGGATGCATGCACGCGACGGAGCAGCACGACCCGGCGGCGACGAACCGGCCGCCGCCAGCCTACGTGGTCGAGGACGACGTGATGATGCTCATGCTGCTAAGTGAGGTGGCGGCATCGGTCGGCCTGGAGCCACTGGCCTTCACGCGCCTCTCGTCGGCCCGCCGCGCGCTCCGGGAACGCCTCCCGTCCGTGCTGCTCCTGGACGACGACCTGCCGGACGGGCGCGGCGCCGACCTGCTGCGCGAGCTGCGAGCCGACCCGCGCACCCGCCACGTGGAGGTGATCGTGTGCACCAGCGCCGGGGCTGCCAGGCGGCAGGAGATCGAGCGCCTGGCGCCGGTGATTGCCAAGCCGTTCCCGCTGGCCGAGGTCGAGGACGCACTGCGCGCGGTGGCTCATCGGCGAGCGACGTGAGCCGTCCGGCTACCCTGTGCGGGTGAGCGACGAACCCACGGATCCGGGCTTCCGGGCGCTGCTGCTGACCAACGAGTACCCGCCGTCGGTGTATGGCGGCGCCGGCGTGCACGTCGGCGAGCTGGCCCGCGAGCTGCGGCGTCGGATCGCGCTCGATGTGCGCACCTTCGGCGACCATGACGAGGAGGCGCCGGGCTACCGGGTGCGCGGCTACCCGCCAGGTCACGCGCTGGAGGCCGCGGACGCGCGGATGCGGGGCGCCTGGGCGGCCGTGTCGCGCGACGTGTCGATGGCGCTCGACCCGGTCGTGGCCGACGTCGTCCACTGCCACACCTGGTACGTGCACCTCGCGGGGCTCATGGTGCGCGCCGCGTACGGTGTGCCGCTGGTGGTCACCGTCCACTCCCTGGAGCCGATGCGGCCCTGGAAGCGCGAGCAGCTGGGCGGCGGCTACGACCTGTCGAGCTGGGTCGAGCGCACCGCGCTGCAGACGGCCGACGCGGTCATCGCCGTCAGCGAGGGGACCCGCGCCGACGTGCTGCGGCTCTTCGAGATCCCCGAAGAGCGGGTGCACGTCATCCACAACGGCATCGATCCCGACTTCTACGCCCCGGATCCGGCCACCGACGCGCTGGAGCGCTACGGCGTCGACCCGTCGGTGCCATACGTCCTGTTCGTCGGCCGCGTCACGCGCCAGAAGGGGATCGTGCACCTGGTGCGGGCGCTGCGCCACCTGGACCCGCGCATCGGCGTGGTGCTGTGCGCCGGGCAGCCGGACACCCCCGAGATCGCCGCGGAGATGGAGGCCGGCGTGGCGGAGGCGCGCCGGCATCGGTCCAACCTGGTCTGGATCCCCGAGATGGTCAGCCGCCCCGACGTGCGCCAGCTCTACAGCCACGCGGCGCTGTTCGTGTGCCCATCGGTCTACGAGCCGTTCGGGATCATCAACCTTGAGGCCATGGCCTGCGAGACACCGGTGGTCGCCAGCGCGGTCGGCGGCATCCCGGAGGTGGTGATGCACGGCGAGACCGGAGTGCTGGTGCCCCTGGCGCTGTCCCCGGATGACCCGATGTCGCCGGCGGACCCGGACCGGTACGCCCGCGACCTGGCCGATGCGATGAACCGCCTGATGGCCGATGCCGACCTGCGCCGGCGCATGGGCGAGGCCGGTCGACGGCGGGCGGTGGAGCGATTCAGCTGGTCGTCGATCGCGGACAAGACCGTGGACCTCTACCGCTCGCTGAGCTGAGTCTCCCTGTGCGAGCGGCTTCTGCCGCCGTGCTCGGCTCCCTGCCACTGTGCTCATGGGTAGACCTGCCGACCGTTGCCCGTCCGCTGCGTGCGTGGGGAGAGGTCCGCCCACCCGCTCGCCGGCCGGCTGGTGCGCACCGGTGCTCATCCTGGCCCGAGAGCAGCCGACAGGTCTTTGTGTGCGCACACACCGTCGCATGCTGATGTCGGCGCAGCGCGCCTGACCCGCACGGGGAGCAGCCTTCCCGCTACCATGCCCGCCCAATGACCGAGCAAGCCTTCCGCCCCCGCGTGGGCACCGGCGCCCCCGTCCTGGTCGCGCGCGACCTGCGCAAGCGGTATGGATCGCTGCAGGCGGTGGACGGCGTGTCGTTCGAGGTTCCCGAGGGGGAGGTCTTCGGCATCCTGGGGCCGAACGGAGCCGGGAAGACCACCACGCTGGAGATGATCGAGGGGATGCGCCCGATCGACTCCGGATCGGCCACGGTGGACGGCGTCGACGTGGCTCGCGACCCGCGCGGCGTCAAGGCGCGGATCGGCATCCAGCTGCAGGCCTCCGCCTTCTTTGACGAGCTGACCCTGGTGGAGCTGCTGGAGATGTTCGGCCACCTGTACGGCGTGGCGTGCGACCCCGCGCGCCTTCTCGCCGACGTGGAGCTGACCGAGAAGGCGCGCGCCAAGGTCCCCACGCTCTCCGGCGGGCAGAAGCAGCGCTTCAGCATCGCCAGCGCGCTGGTCAACGACCCGCGGGTCCTCTTCCTGGACGAGCCGACCACCGGCCTCGACCCCCAGGCCCGCCGTCACCTGTGGGGCCTCATCCGCCAGATTCGCGACCGCGGCCACACGGTGGTGCTGACCACGCACTACATGGAGGAGGCCGAGGAGCTGTGCGACCGGGTGGCGATCATGGATGGCGGCCGGATCGTGGCGCTCGATTCACCCCAGCGGCTGATCGACGATCTGGTGGCGCGCGGCTTCCGCAAGGCCCGTGTCGAGCGGCTGGCCAACCTGGAGGACGTCTTCATCGACCTCACAGGCCACGAGCTGCGCGAGGGCGAGTAGCCGATGGCAGGGCTGCGTCACCGCTTCGAGCTGTTCTGGGTCCTCTTCGTGGCGAGCATCAAGATGTTCGTCCGCAACCGCCTGGCGCTCTTCTTCAGCCTCTTCCTGCCGCTGGTGATCATGCTGATCTTCGGCGTCCTGAACTTCGAGGGCAGCACCAGCGTGGAGCTCGGGATCGTCGACGAGGCACAGACCGATGCCAGCCGTGCCCTGGTGGGCACGATCGAGGGCATCGAGACCTTCGACGTCACGTCCGGGGAGCGCGACAGCGAGATGGCGGCGCTGGAGGAGGGGGAGCGGGAGATGGTGCTCGTCGTCCCGTCGGGCTGGGGGACGGGGCCGGAATTCGCCGAGCTGACCGCCTACGCGGCCGCCGGCGCCCAGCAGGACGCGCAGATCGGGTCGCTGATCCTGAATTCGGTCGTGCTCCGCTTCTTCGCCGGCGCGACGGACCTGCCGGCCACGCCGGTGAACGTCGAGACCGTCAACGCCCGCGAGCTGGGCTACATTGACTTCCTGGTGCCCGGGATCCTGGGCCTCACCATCATGCAGCTCGGCCTCTTCGGCGTGGCCTTCAGCTTCGTCCAGCTGAAGCGGACCGGGGCCCTGCGTCGTCTCTTCGCCACGCCGACGCCGCCCGGGTACTTCCTGGCCGGGCAGATCGCCTCGCGGCTGATCCTGGGGTTGGCGCAGATCGGGATTCTGCTGGGAATCGGCATGGCCTTCGGGCTGAACCTGGTGGGCAGCCTGGCGGTGCTGCTCGGCGTCGCGCTGCTCGGCGCGGTCATCTTCCTGGGGATGGGCTTCGCCGTGGCCGGCTGGGCCAAGAACGAGGACCAGGCCGCGCCGGTGACGAACATCATCAGCCTGCCGATGATGTTCCTGTCCGGCACCTTCTTCCCGCGCGAGGCGATGCCCGAGTTCCTGCGCGGCGTGACCGAGTACATGCCGCTGACCTACCTGAACCACGCGTTGCGCAGCATCGCCAACGAGGGCGCAGGGCCGGCCGATATCAGTGGCGACCTGCTGGGGATGGGGATCTGGGCGGTGATCGCCTTCGTGGCGGCCGTGCGCCTGTTCAGCTGGGAGTAGCCTCGGATCCGTACCCAGCGAGCGTTGTGCCGAACGACGCGCCGCGACTTGCAGAATGCACGCTACAGGAACGCCTGTGGGCCGATGCCCGTGCATTCACCGCCGGTGCGAGCGTGGAATCGCGCGCCAGGAGCGCCCCCGGTCTCGGAATGCGCCCGTGGGCGAGCGTTATGCAGAACGCGGGGCGTTGGAGTGAACAATGCGCCGTGGGCGAGCGCTGCGCGCGACCGCCGGGGCCGCCGGGCCAGCCCTCAGCTCGACTCGTCCCCCAGGCGGTGCCGCGCGACGAAGGCCGCGGCCTGGGCGCGACGCTGCAGGTTCAGCTTGGCGAGGATGCTCGACACGTAGTTCTTGACGGTCTTGTCCGAGAGGAAGACCTCCGACGCGATCTCCTTGTTCGTCTTCCCGTCGGCGACGAGCATCAGGATCTTGCGCTCTTGGGCGGTCAGGTCGGCCAGGTCGTCGCGCTCGCCGCCACTGGCCACGCGCCGCACCCGCTCCAGCACCCGCTCGGTGACGGCCGGATCGAGCAGGGAGTCGCCGCGGCCGACCGCCTCCAGGGCGGCCACCAGGTCCCGGCCGCGCACCTGCTTGAGCAGATAGCCGCTGGCCCCGGCGATGATCGCCGACAGGACCGCCTCCTCGTCGGGGTAGCTGGTGAGCATCACCACCTTGATCTCGGGGTACTCGGAGCGGATCTCGCGGCAGGCCTCGATCCCGGAGCCATCGGGCAGGCGCACGTCCATCACCACCAGGTCCGGCACGAAGCGGCGGGTGGCGGCCAGGGCCTCGCTCAGCGAGCCGGCCTCGGCGACCACCTGGAACTCGTCGCGCCGGCCGAGGAGCGCCACCAGCCCTTGCCGCACCACCTCGTGGTCGTCGACCACCAGGATGCGCAGCGGCCGTTCAGGCTTGGTGCCCTGCTCGCTCATGCCCTGCCAGATCCTCCGTCTGCGCCTGCCTCCCCTCCAGGGGGAGCACGACGATGATACGGGTACCGGCGCCTGGCCGGCTCGTCACCTCCAGCGTACCCCCAAGCCGTTCGGCGCGTCGTCGCATGTTGACCAGCCCGCGGTGCGCCTCGTCGCGCGGCGCTGCGGCGTCGAAGCCACGGCCGTCGTCCGAGACCTCCACCCGCAGCTGACCGGGTTCCTCCCGGACCGATACCTCGGCGCGGCCGGCCGACGCATGCCGCGCGGCGTTGCTCACCGCCTCGCGCACGATGCTGACCAGCTCGCGGACCGCATCGGCGCCTGGGCGTGGATCGGCATCGGCCAGGACCTCGATCGGCAGCCCGGTCTGCATGCGCACCTCGGCCGCCAGGGCATGGAGCGACGGCACCAGGCCGCCGGCCGTCTCGCCGGGCGGACGCAGGATGAAGATGAAGTCGCGGATCTCGCCGATGGTGGCGTTCAGCGCGTCGATCGCCTGCTCCACCCGCCGCGCGGCCTCGTCCGGGTCGGCGCGGACCAGGTCCGGGACCTCGTCCAGCGACAGGTTCACGCCATAGATGCGCTGGATGATGCCGTCGTGCAGGTCGGCGCCGATGCGCTCCCGTTCCTCGATCACCAGCAGCTGCCGTACCTGGTCTGCCAGCCGCGCGTTCTCGATGGCGATGCCCGCGTGCCGCGCGAAGCGCTCGACCAGCTCCTGGTCGGCGGCGCTGAACTCGTCCCGACCGCGCTTGTTGGTGAGGTACAGGTTGCCGACCGATCGGCCGCGCACCGTGAGCGGCACGCCCAGGAATGAGCGCATCTCGGGGTGGTGGGGCGGGAATCCGTAGCGACGCGGGTCGGTGCCGATGTCCGGGATGCGGATGCTCTGCCCCTCCCGGATCAGCAGGCCGAGCAGCCCGTGCCCGGCCGGCAGCGACCCGATGCGGCGGCGCGCGTCGGCCGAGATGCCGCTGGTCAGGAACTGCGCGATGCGCCCGTCCTCGCCGACGATGCCCAGCGCGGCGTATTGAGCGTCGGCCAGCTCCCGCACCCGGTCCACGATCAGCTGCAGCACCCGCTCCACGCTGAGCAGGCCGGCGATGCCCCGCACGGCCGCGTCGAGCGCGGCCAGGTGCTCATCGGCCCGATCGGCACGGAGGTGGGCGCGCGCCGCTTCGACCGCGGCCTCCAGCGCCTGGGCGGCGCGGTTCACGGCCTGCGGCTCGCCGGCGGCCCAGGTCCGCGCCAGCACGCGCCCGTCGTCCCCCGCCAGCTCGATCGCGGCGACTCTCTCGGTCGCGGCCGGATTCCAGGCCGCGTCGGCGGCCGGAAGCGGATCCGCTTCGAGCAGCTGCAGACGCAGGCCGCTCAGCTCGAGCCGCTCGCCCAGGAAGCGCAGCGCGCCGGCCAGCGCATCGGTCCTGGAAGGGTCGTCCAGGTCGGTGCCGAGCGCGCGCAGCGCCTCGATGAGTGGCGGGATGGGAAGGTCCGGGCGGCTCACGCCCGGCACGATAGCAGGGGAGCGGCGCTCAGCCTGCGGCCGCGTCCTCGCGCTGCTCCTCGGACAGGCTGGCCAGCGTGGCGCCGGCCAGCTCGGCCAGCAATGCCTCCTGGGCGGCGAAGAATGCCGAGTGCACCCGGCACGTGCCGTCGAGCCCGCAGGGCCCGCCGCGCAGGATGCAGGTCGTCCGGCGGCTGTCGCCCTCCGCGGCCTCGACGATGCTCAGCAGGCTGATGTCGCTCGCCGGCTTCGCCAGCCGGTAGCCGCCGGTGCGCCCCTGCCGTCCCTCGACCAGCCCGGCGTGGACCAGGCTGCCCATCACCTGGGGCAGGAAGCTGATCGGGATCCCGGTCTGGTGCGCGATCCGGCCACCGGTGAGCTGTCCGACCCCATCGGCCAGGGCCAGCATGGCCCGCACCGCGTAGTCGCCGCGCTTGCTGAGCTCCAGCCGCATCTCCCCTCCAGTGTGGCAGTCCCATGTCCCGGGGACCCCTGCCGTTTGTCCCGGAACGCCCTGCCGGAATGTGACGTTCGGCACATTACAGGCGCGCCGCTAAAGGTTTATCACTTCACTAAGGATTTGTCACCGGTCCGGGCGAAAGGAGGCTCGGGCCGCAGGAACGAGGAAAGGGTCTCACCGAAATGACCAGGATCATCGTCGTTATCAGCGCGGTCGCGTCCTTGCTGCTCCTCTCCATGATTTACGCCCAGCTGGGCCCCACCCCGACGACGGCCAACGACGCCGATCCCTCGGCCCCGGCCGAGTCGGCGGCTCCGGATCACGGCGACCACGGCGCCCCGGCCCAGCCGGACACCAACGTCGAGCCCGATCCCAACGCGCCTGCCTACGAGCTGCGCGATGCCACCGCCCCGGAGCTCGCCTCCGGCGAGGTCCACGACATCGACCTGTACGTGGTCGAGAAGCCGATGACCGTGGCCGAGGGTTTCGTCCAGACCGTCTACGCCTTCGGTACAAGCGTGGAGAACGCCTCCGTGCCGGGTCCGGTGATCCGCGTCAAGGTCGGCGACACGGTCCGCATCAACTTCATCAACCCCGAGACCAACCTGATGCCGCACTCGGTCGACTTCCACGCCTCGCTGGTGGCCTGGAACGACGAGATGACCGACATCAATCCCGGCGAGAGCAAGCTCTACGAGTTCACGGCCGAGTACGCGGGCGTGTTCATGTACCACTGCGGCACCGCGGGCGCGCTGTCCCACATGCTGAACGGGATGTACGGGCTGATCATCGTGGAACCCGAGGGCGGCCTGGACCCGGTGGACCGCGAGGTCTTCCTCATCCAGAACGAGTGGTACCTCGGCCCGCAGGGTCAGACCGGCAACCTGGAGAAGGCGAACGCCACCGTGCCGGATCCCAGCTTCGTCGCCTTCAACGGCATCGCCAACCAGTACAAGGACAACCCGATCCCGGTGGAGACCGGCGAGACGGTGCGCGCCTTCGTCCTGAACGTGGGCCCCAACATCGACTCGTCCTTCCACATCGTCGGAACGATCTTCGACGAGGTGATCAAGGAGGGCATCCACCTGAAGCGGGGCAACGATGGTAACTGGGGCTCGCAGGCCATCGACCTGGCCCCGGCACAGGGAGCCATTGCCGAGTTCCACTTCGCCGAGGACGGCCTCTACCCGATCGTGACCCACGCCTTCAACTTCGTGGCCCACGGGGCGCTCGGCCTCTTCCAGGCCGGGGACGGTGACCCCCTCAACTGACGGACCGATGGGGCGGCGACCCGAGCCGCCGCCCCCATTCAGCCGCCCGACGGATCCTGGTCGGGTGAGGCCCTGGGACGCCGGTTCAGCCGATGGTCGGCTGGCCCGGCGTCCCGCGTTCCGCGCCCATGGATGCCTTGGCCCGTTCTATCGGGCCATTTCGCACCGCAGGTCGGGCTCGCGCGCTAATTGGGCCGTTCTATCGGGCCGGCGGAGCCGTGGGGAGCGCAAAGCCGTCGATGAGCAGCTCCACCAGCGGGCTCTGCTCCATCATGCGGTCGACGTCAGTGCGGTTCCAGTTGCGTGCCACCCGCTCCAGGAGCTGGCGCCGTTCACCGGGCTCGGCGATCTCGCGGGCGGTGGCCGGCAGGTCGGCCGTCACGACGTGCTTCAGGTGCAGGATCACCCGCGGGTTGGCGCGGATGTTGAGCAGCCAGGCCCGCGGCCTCGCTCGTGGCATGCCGCTCAGGATGACGCGGCCGTCGATGGCGTGGAAGACCAGCTCGATTCGTCGGGGAAGGCCACTCTTCCGGCCGTAGGTCGTCAGGTCGACGAGGTGGCCGCGTGACAGCACGCGACGGATGGCTCGGTCGAGGTTCGTGTCTAGTTGCATACGCAACCAGTATACCGGATCGGCCGATATCGAACGCTTGTTCGGAAGCGCGACCCGGCGTAAACTCGCCGAACCGTGCCTCGCACCGCCTCCGATCCGCTCGCCCCGTTCTCGGAGCCGACCCGCCGCTGGTTCGCCGAGAGCTTCGCGGCGCCCACGCGCGCCCAGGACCTCGGCTGGCCGGCGATTGCCTCCGGCGGGCACACCCTGCTCCACGCCCCCACCGGCAGCGGCAAGACCCTGGCCGCGTTCCTGTGGTGCCTCGACCGCCTCTTCGCCGCTCCGCCGCCCGAAGGGCGGAATCGGTCCGTGCGCGTCCTCTACGTCAGCCCCCTGAAGGCGCTGACCTACGACGTCGAGCGCAACCTGCGGGCGCCACTGGCCGGGATCCGGCGCACCGCCGAGCGGGAGGGCACCGAGCTGCGCGAGATCGCGGTCGGCTCGCGCACCGGTGACACGCCGGCCGACGCGCGGCGCCGCTTCGCCAAGGAGCCGCCGGACATCCTGGTCACCACGCCGGAGAGCCTCTACCTGCTGCTGACCAGCCAGGCCCGCGAGTCGCTGCGGGGCGTGGAGACGGTGATCGTCGACGAGGTGCACGCCATCGCCGGGACGAAGCGCGGCGCGCACCTGGCCCTGAGCCTTGAGCGCCTGGAGGCGCTGACCGGCACGCCGCCGCAACGGATCGGCCTGTCGGCCACGCAGCGGCCGCTGGAGGCGATCGCCGCATACCTGGGGGGCGCCGACCGTGAGGTCCGCATCGTCGACGCCGGGGAGCGCAAGACGCTGGAGCTGGAGGTGATCGTCCCGGTCGAGGACATGGCCCGCATGGGCGAGGACCTCCCCGCCGACGAGCTTCCCGGCGGTCCGGCGGCCGGGCCGGAGGCGCGGCGCTCCATCTGGCCCAGCATCTACCCGCGGCTGCTGGAGCTGATCCGGGCGCATCGGTCCACGCTGGTCTTCGTCAACTCCCGGCGGCTGGCCGAGCGGATGGCCGCGCGGCTGAACGAGCTGGCCGGGGAGGAGCTGGTGCGCGCCCACCACGGAAGCATCGCCCGCGAGCAGCGGCTCGGGATCGAGGAGGCGCTGAAGGCCGGCACGCTGCCGGCGCTGGTCGCGACCAGCTCGCTGGAGCTGGGGATCGACATGGGGGCCATCGACCTGGTCATCCAGGTGGAGGCGCCGCCCTCGGTGGCGTCGGGGCTGCAGCGCATCGGCCGGGCCGGGCACCAGGTCGGCGCGCCGTCGACCGGCAAGATCTTCCCCAAGTACCGCGGCGACCTGCTGGAGGCGGCGGTGGTCGTGCGGCGCATGCTCGACGGCCAGATCGAGGAGACGCGCATCCCGCGCAACCCGCTCGACGTCCTGGCCCAGCAGCTGGTCGCCATGGGCGCCATGGACCGATGGACGGTCTCGGACCTGCATGCGCTGGTCACACGGGCGCACCCCTACCGCGACCTGTCGCGCGAGCAGCTGGAGGGCGTCCTCGACATGCTCTCGGGCCGATATCCGTCCGACGAGTTCGCCGAGCTCAAGCCGCGCATCG
>DASUSP010000344.1:0-6186 GCA_036375035.1 Candidatus Limnocylindria bacterium | reverse complement strand
GGCGAACGGCGGGCCGCCCGGCTCGCCGCCCAGGTCGGCGATGCGGTCCGCGATGTTGGGCAGGTGCAGGTCGAACAGCTCCCCGAGCGAGGGGGTGGGGGCACTGACGCGCACCGTCACCGCCGGCTGGGGAGAGAGGTCACGAAGCTCGGCGCTGATGGCGCCTCCGGAATCGGTCATTGGGGGCCTTCCTCAGTGGCTACACTGCGCAGCCAAAGGCTACACCGGCGCCGCTGAGCATTGACCGACACACCGTCCGAGCCGACCGACTCCACCGATCCCGAGCAGCCGCGCGAGAGCGCGCGCGAGCGCGGGCGCACCGTTCACGGCGAGCCGGCCAACGCCGGCCACCGCGTCCTGGCCCCTGACGACGCCGAGGTGGAGGCCTACCTGGAGCAGGCCCTCCACGCTCCGCCGCCGACGCGGGAGGAGGAGGCGCCCGAGGGCCCGGACACCATCGTCATCCTGGACTTCGGCAGCCAGTTCGCCCAGCTCATCGCCCGCCGCGTTCGCGAGCTGAATGTCTATTCCGAGCTGCTCCCGCACGACACGCCGTGGGCCGAGATCGAGCGACGGCGGCCCAAGGCGATCATCCTGTCCGGCGGCCCGGCATCGGTCTACGACGCCGACGCGCCGAAGGCGGATCCGGCCCTGTGGTCCGGCCGCGTGCCGGTGCTGGGCATCTGCTACGGCCTGCAGCTGATGGCTCTGGAGCTGGGCGGCGAGGTGGTGCCCAGCGACAAGCGCGAGTATGGCCCGGCTTCGGTCCAGGTCACTGCGGACGAGGGGCTGTTCTCCGGGCTGGAGCGCGAGCAGCCAGTCTGGATGAGCCACGGTGACGCGATCCTGCGCCCGCCGGAGGGATTCGTGGCCACCGCCCAGACCGACTCGACCGCCTACGCCGGCCTCCACGACCCGGCGCGGAACCTGTACGGGATCCAGTTCCACCCCGAGGTGGCGCATACACCGCGCGGTCGCGACATCCTGCGCAACTTCGTGGTGGAGATCGCCGGCGCGCGGCAGACGTGGACGCCGGCCAGCTTCGTGGACACCACCGTGGCCGAGATCCGGGGACGAGTGGGGAGCGGGCACGTCATCTGCGCGCTGTCCGGCGGGGTGGACTCGGCCGTGGCGGCGACGCTGGTGCATCGGGCCATCGGCGACCAGCTGACCTGCATCTACGTCGACCATGGCCTGATGCGCAAGCGCGAGTCCGAGCTGCTGCGCACCACCTTCGCCGAGCACCTGGGCATGAACCTGGTGATGGTGGATGCCAGGGACCGATTCCTCCGGCGCCTGGCGGGCGTGGAGGATCCGGAGGAGAAGCGCCGCATCATCGGCGACGAGTTCATCCGCGTCTTCGAGGAGGAGGCGGCCAGCCTTGGGCAGATCGACTTCCTGGTGCAGGGCACGCTCTACCCCGATGTCATCGAGTCGAAGACGGCCGAGACCAAGGCCGCGGCCAAGATCAAGACCCACCACAACGTCGGTGGCCTGCCGGCGGACCTGCGCTTCAGCCTGATCGAGCCGCTGCGCTACCTGTTCAAGGACGAGGTGCGCCGGGTCGGCGGCGAGCTGGGCCTGCCCGAGGCGATGGTCCTGCGCCAGCCCTTCCCGGGCCCGGGGCTGGCGATCAGGATCATCGGCGAGGTCACCGCCGAGCGCCTGGAAACCCTGCGCGAGGCGGACTGGATCGTGATCGACGAGATCAAGGGGGCCGGGCTGTATCGGTCCCTGTGGCAGTCGTTCGCGATCCTGACCCCGGTGCGCTCGGTGGGCGTCATGGGGGACGGGCGGACCTACGCCAACGTGGTGGCGGTGCGCGCGGTGACCTCCGACGACGGCATGACCGCCGACTGGGCGCGGCTGCCGTACGAGGTGCTGGCGCGCATCAGCAGCCGGATCGTGAACGAGGTGTCCGGCGTGAACCGGGTGGTCTACGACATCAGCTCCAAGCCCCCCGCCACCATCGAGTGGGAGTGACTCGTGGCGCGGCAGGTGGCAGCCTGACCCGCTTCCGGCTCAATGCGCGCCGATGAGGCGTTGTACGACACGGATCCCCTCGTCTGGAACAACGCTTTCGTGGCGGAGTGTTGTGTGGTGCCCACACGCGTCGCGCGGCTGACCTGAGCTCAGGGCGAGGCACCGGTCAGGCCAATTGCCTCGATCCACGGCCACATTGCTCCGACCGCGACGCATTGTTCCATTCGCTGAACCGGTTCTGGAACAACGCTCTCGTGGAGCGCGTTGGGTGGTGGCAGTCCCCGTCGACCCCTCAGGCCAGCCGTTCCACGGGATCGCCCAGCCGCACGACTCCCCCGGTCACGACGCGGGCATTGACGCCGCGCAGGCGGCGTTCGCGCCAGTGGCGCCAGTTCGCCCAGCGCAGGGCGTCCTGGCCGAAGCGCGCGGCGAACTTGCTGCATCCGGTGTGCGGCATCTCGCTGATCTCCAGGACCGTCTCGCCGACGCGAAGCCGGGTGCCGGGAGGGAGGTTCTCGGCGCTGATGTCGAAGTCGACCAGGATGTTGTCGCCGGCCTCGTGCAGGGGCTGACGGCCGGCGGCCACGAGCTCGGTCACCGCGGCGTTCATGAGCGTGACCTGGGCGTCGCGCCCGGGATCGCGCTCCCGCCAGCCGTGTGCCCAGCGGTCGCCGTCCAGGCCGCCGTCCACGGTGACGGCCACCGCCTCGGGCGTCTCGTGGACGCCCGGCTCGCGGCGCACGCAGAGGAGCCGGACGGCACCGCGTTCGCGCGGCTGTGGCGGCAGGGCGGTCCACAGGGACTCGAGCTCGTCGAAGGTTCGCATCGGCGCAGATTCTACTGGCCCGATACGCCCGCTCGGCGAGCAGCGGCTCGCACCGCTAGCATTCCCCCTGCATGAGCAGCTGGTTCGACAAGCTCCTGGAGGAGCTGCAGCGCCGCCAGGCGGAAGAGGATGCGCGGCGCCACGGGCGCCCGGTCCCGCCGCGCGAGCCGCGCATGACGCGCGGCCGGACGAACGGCGGCGACGGGCCGCCGCCCCCGGACGAGGGTCGACCCACGCCATTCCCGCGGCGGCGCGGCGACCAGCCCGTGAACGTGCGGCGCTGGGTGATCATCGGCGGGCTCGTCCTGCTGGCATTCTTCCTGTTCGGGTTCCTGGGAAGCCTGGTGAGCCTGATCACCGACCTGATGTGGTACGACGCGCTCGGCCAGCGCAGCGTGCTGACCACCCGGCTCTGGTCCCAGGTCGGCCTCTTCGCGCTGGGCTTCGTGGCGTTCCTGCTCCCCGCGCTGGCCAGCATCTGGCTCGCCCGCCGGATCGCGCCGCAGGTGCCGGTCCGGCGCATCGGGCAGTTCGAGATCCCGGACGCCTCGCGCGCCATCACCTGGGGCCTGGTGGCGGTGGCGGTCCTGTTCGCCCTCATCTCGGCCGGCTCCTGGAGCGGCAACTGGGAGCAGATCCTGCTCTTCGCCAACGCCGAGCCGTTCGGCAGCACTGACCCGCACTTCGGGCGGGACGTCGGCTACTACGTTTTCGAGCTGCCGATCTTCCGCTTCGCGCAGGGCTGGGCCATCGCCAGCCTGGTGGGCGTCCTGGTCCTGACCCTGGGCGCCTACGCTGCCGGCGCGCTGCGCTGGCAGTTCCGCCTGTCCGCCCCGGTGCGGGCGCACCTGTCGATCATCGGTGCCCTTCTGCTGGCCCTGATCGCCTACGGCTACCAGCTCGACATCAGCGAGCTGGTGTACTCGCGCTCCGGCTACGAGTCGATCCAGGCCGCCACGTACACCGACATGAACGCGCAGCTGCCGGCGTACGTGATCCTGACCGTGGTCGCGCTGGCAGCGGCGGTGCTGCTGCTGCTGAACATCTGGTTCCGCACGCTGTGGATGCTGCTGCTGGCCGGCGGCGCCTGGTTCGTGCTCTCGGTGCTGGTCGGCGGGCTGTACCCCAACTTCGTGCAGAACTTCAACGTCAACCCCAACGAGCAGAACCTGGAGCGCGCCTACATCCGCGACCACATCGGTTCGACGCGCGAGGCGTTCGAGCTGGATGAGATCGAGGTGCGCGAATTCTCGGGCGAGGAAGTGCTGACGGAGAGCGTCTTCGCTGGCGACACTCCGACCATCGACAACCTGCGGCTGTGGGACTACCGCCCGCTGCTCACCACCTTCGGGCAGCAGCAGATCATCTATCCCTACTACGACTTCCTGGACGTCGACATCGATCGCTACACGATCAACGACGAGCAGCGCCAGATCATGCTCAGCGGCCGCGAGCTGAACATCGAAAAGCTGGCCGCCGACGCCCGCACGTGGACCAACGAGCGCCTGGTGTACACGCACGGCTTCGGCATCACCGCCGTGCCGGTCGACGCCGTCACGCGCCAGGGCCAGCCCGACTACCTGGTGAGCGGCATCAACCGCGAGCCGCAGCTGCCGGTCGGCCAGCCGCGCATCTACTTCGGCGAGGCGACACGGACGTGGGTGGTGACCGGCACCGGGACCGAGGAGTTCGACTACCCCCTCGACGAGGCCGCCGACGTGGCGACCAACACCTGGGAGGGGACGACCGGGGTCGACATCGGCAACCCGATCGCGCGCGCCCTGTTCGCGCTGCGCTTCGGCGACCTGAACCTGGTCATCAGCAATCAGCTCACGGGCGACTCGCAGGTCCTCTTCAAGCGGACGATCGAGGAGCGCGTGCAGGAGCTGGCCCCGTTCCTGTTCTACGACGGCGACCCCTACCTGGTCAGCGCCGAGGGCCGGCTGGTGTGGATCTGGGACGCCTACACCGCCAGCGCCCGCTACCCGAACGCCCAGCCGCTGGGCGCGGAGAGCCCCTTCCCGGGCGCCAACTACGTCCGCAACAGCGTCAAGGTCGTGATCGACGCCTACGACGGCACGGTGCGCTTCTTCATCGCCGACCCGGACGAGCCGATGGTGCGCGCCTACGCCGGCATCTTCCCGTCGCTGTTCGAGCCGATGGACGCGATGTCGGCCGGGCTGACGGCCCACCTGCGCTACCCGGAGGACCTGTTCATCGCGCAGAACGTGGCCTACCAGCTCTACCACCTGCCGGCCACCGATTCGGGCGCCAACACCTACTACAGCCAGAACGACCGATGGGCCATCCCGCCCGACCCGACCGAGGCCGGCGGCACGCCGATGGAGCCCTACTACGTGATCATGCGCATCCCCGGCGAGGACGAGTCGGAGTTCGCCCTCATCCAGCCCCTGGTGCTGGAGCGTCGCCCGAACATGATCGCGTGGGTCGCTGCCCGCATGGACCCGGGGATGTACGGGGAGAAGATCGCGTTCCACTTCCCGAACGACACGTCCACCGACGGCCCGGTCCAGGTCCAGGCCCGCATCGACCAGGATCCGACCATCAGCGCGCAGTTCTCGCTGTGGGATCGGGCCGGGTCGCGCGTCATCAAGGGCAACCTGTTGGTGTTGCCCATCGGCGAGGACGCGCTGGTCTACGTCCAACCGGTCTTCCTTCAGGCCGAGGGGGCGCCGTTCCCCGAGTTCGTGCGGGTGATCATGGTCAGCGAGGAGCAGGTCGCCTTTGCGGAGGATATCCCCGGCGCATTGGAGCAGCTCCTGGGCGAGGCCGTGCCGCCGCCGCCGGACGGAGGCCCGGACGGCCTGCCGGAGGACGTGGTCGGGTTGGTGGCCGAGGCGCAGCGACTCTACGCCGACGCGCAGGCTGCCCTCGCCGCCGGAGACCTGGGCGAGTACCAGGCCCTGCTCGACCAGCTGGAGCCAATCCTGGAGCGGCTCGCCGAGCTGACCGGCGCCGAGACCCCGGAACCGGAGCCGTCCGCGGACCCATCCGCCGCCGCATCGGGCTGACCGACGCCCGATGAGGATCCTGGTCCTGGGCGCCGGGGCGCGGGAGCACGCCATCGCTTGGCGGCTGTCCCGCGATGAGGCCGGCCACGAGATGAGGATCGCGCCGGGAAACGGCGGCACCGCTGCCGTGGCCGAGCCGATCGGCGACCTGGACGTGCTGGACCCGGTGGCAGTCGCGCGACTGGCTGCGCGGGAGCGGTACGAGCTGGTGGTGATCGGTCCCGAGGCACCGCTGGCGGGGGGCGTCGCCGACGCCCTGCGCCAGGCCGGCATCCCGGTATTCGGGCCGGAGCGCGCGGCGGCGCGCCTGGAGTCGTCGAAGGCCTACGCCAAGGAGCAGATGCG
>DASUSP010000343.1:0-3814 GCA_036375035.1 Candidatus Limnocylindria bacterium | reverse complement strand
GAACGTCGCCACCAAGGTCGACGCCTACACCCTCCGCCAGCCGCTCGGCGTGGCGGTGGGGATCACGCCCTTCAACTTCCCGGCCATGGTGCCGATGTGGATCTACCCGATCGCCATGGCGGCCGGGAACACCTTCATCCTAAAGCCCTCATCGCACACGCCGGGAGCCATCCATCTCCAGGCGGAGCTGTGGAAGCGCGCGGGCCTGCCCGACGGCGTCTTCAACGTGGTGTACGGCGGTCGCGAGGCCGTCACCGCCCTGGTCGAGCACCCCGATGTCAACGCCATCCAGTTCGTCGGTTCCACGGCGGTTGGGCGCTACGTGTACGAGACCGGGACGCGAACCGGCAAGCGGGTCGGCGCCTACACCTCGGCCAAGAACGCGATGATCGTGCTCCCCGATGCCGACATGGAGCTGACCGCCGACGCGGCCATCGCGTCCGGATTCGGCTCGGCCGGCGAGCGCTGCATGGCGCAGACCCTGGTCATCGCCGTCGGCGACGCGGTGGAGCGCCTGCGCCCGCTGATGTTGGAGCGCATCGCCGGCCTGAAGTTCGGTCCGGGCATGGAGCCGGGCGTCGACATGGGCCCGATCTACTCCGCCGAACATCGCCGCTCGATCATCGAGTGGATCGACAAGGGCGAGGGCGAGGGTGCCGAGCTTGTGATCGACGGCCGCGCGTTCACCCACCCGGAGCATCCCGACGGCTTCTTCCTGGGGGTCAGCCTGTTCGACCACGTCACGCCGGAGATGGAGATCTACCGCGAGGAGATCTTCGGCCCGGTGCTCGGGATCGTGCGGGTCGCGACCTACGACGAGGCGATCGCTCTCGTCAACGGCCACAAGTACGCGAACGGCACGGCCATCTTCACGACCGATGGCGGCGCCGCGCGCCGCTTCAAGCTCGAGGTCGATGTCCCGATGATCGGCATCAACGTGCCGATCCCGGTGCCGGCCGGCTACATGTCCTTCAGCGGCGCGAAGGAGTCGGCCATGGGCGACCTGCCGATGCGTGGCGAGGACGGGTTCCGGTTCTTCACGCGGCAGAAGGAGGTCACCGAGCGCTGGCCGGAGCCCGGCCGCCGAGAGGCGCTCTCGCTGGTCTTCCCGTCGAACAACTAGGAGATCGCCTCATGATCAAGCGCGTGGCACGCGGGGAGGCACGCCACCTCCCCCTGCCCGGGCGTGACTGGTACACGTACCTGACCCCGGACGACAGTCCGGCGCGGAACCTGTCCATCGGCGTCTCGGTCTTCCCTCCGGGCTCGAAGCCCGAGGGCCATGTGCATCCGGCCGAGGAGGAGACGATCTACGTCACCTCCGGGCGCGGGCGGCTCGTGACGCCGGAGGCCACCGCGGACCTGGAGCCGGGCGTGTCGGTCATCATCCCGAGCGGCACCTTTCACGCCACCGAGTCCGACGGTCCGGAGCCGCTGGAGCTGGTGTGCTTCTTCACCCCGCCGGTGATTCCCGGCTCCTACGAGCGCAGGGACGCGGAATGACGGCAGGCGCTGGCACGGTCAACCGGGCGGAGGTCGAACGCCTGGAGGAGATGGCCCGGCGCATTCGCGTCGAGATCATCAGGACCGTGAACCACGCCCAGGTCGGGCATGTCGGCGGACCGCTCTCGGCCGCCGACATCCTGGCCGCCCTCTACTTCCGGGTGCTGCGAATCCGGCCCGATGAGCCTGCCTGGCCCGACCGCGACCGCTTCATCCTCTCCAAGGGCCACTCGTCGCTGGTCCAGTACAGCGCCATGGCCCTGCGCGGCTACTTCGGGGTCGACGAGCTGCGCACCTTCGACTCGCAGGGCTCGCGCCTGCAGGGCCACCCCGACATGAAGCTGCTGCCCGGGATCGACATGTCCACCGGCTCGCTGGGGATGGGGCTGTCCGCCGGGCTGGGCATGGCGCTCGGCGCGCGCTTCGCCGGGCGCGACGTGCGGACCTTCGTTCTGCTCGGTGACGGGGAGTGCCAGGAGGGGCAGGTCTGGGAGGCGGCCATGGTGGCCGCCCGCTACCGGGTCGACCGCCTGGTGGCGATCGTCGACCACAACAAGCTGCAGCAGTACGGCTGGCCGGGCGAGACAGCCGACGTGCGCCTGCCGCCAGAGGAGCCGGGGGAGCTGTTGGCGAAGTGGGGCGCCTTCGGATGGCGCGTGATCGAGGCCGACGGGCACGACATGGCCCGGGTGGTGGCTGCGCTCGAGGAGGCATCGGTCCCGGAAGGACGGCCCAGCGTGGTGATCGCCCACACCGTGAAGGGCCACGGCGTCTCGTTCATGGAGGGCGACTACCGCTGGCATTCCAAGCCGATCAAGCCCGAGGAGTTCGCCGCCGCCATGCGCGAGCTGGGGGAGGTGGAGGAGTGACCCTGCCGATGGGACGGCCCATGCGCGAGGTCTTCGGCGAGACGGTCTCGCGCCTGGCCGACGACGACCCGCGCATCGTGATGCTCGACGGCGACCTTGGCAGCTCGACCAAGGCCGACATCTTCGAGCACGCCCATCCCGACCGCTTCCTGCAGATGGGCATCGCCGAGCAGAACATGATCGGCGTCGCGGCCGGGATGGCCACCATGGGCCTGATGCCGTTCATCAGCACCTTCGTGTCGTTTGCGGTGGTCCGGCCGCTGGACCAGGTGCGGGTGCAGGTGGCCCAGACGGGCGCCAACGTGAAGCTGACCGCCGGCTACGCCGGCCTGTTCACCGGGATGGCCGGCAAGACCCATCACATCGTCGACGACATCTCGATCATGCGCGCCATGCCGGGCATGATCACCATCTCCCCGGCCGATGACGTCGAGACCGATCGCGTGCTGCGCTGGGCCGCCGCGCACGATGGTCCGGTGTACGTACGCATCGTGCGCGACGCGACGCAGCGCCTCTTCGACGAGGACTACCGCTTCGAGTTCAACCGGGCCGTGGTGGTGCGCGAGGGGAGCGACGTGACCCTGATCAGCACCGGCGCCCAGACCCCGCGCACGGTGGATGCCGCCGACCTGCTAGCCGAGCGGGGCATCTCCGCCCACGTCGTGCACCTGCCGACCCTCAAGCCGCTCGACGTCCAGGGCATCGTGAGCGCCGCCGAGAGGACCGGCCGGGTGGTGACCGTCGAGGAGCACACCATCATCGGCGGACTGGGCGGTGCCGTGGCCGAGACGCTGGGGGAGCATCGGCCCACGCCGCTGCGACGCATCGGGCTGGAGGACATCTACACCGAGTCGGCGCCGAACGACGTGCTGCTGGACCTATACGGAATCTCGGCGGGCGGGGTCGCGGACCGGGTGCGCGAGATCAGGTGGGACCGCTGAGCTCAGTCCTCGGCCGCCGGGTCGGCCACCGTGCCCTGCATGGCGTCCGGCTCCTCGTCGCGCCAGCCGGCGTGGATCTTCGACCCGGCCTTCTCGAAGTGCTGTCGCAGGGCATGGACCACGCCGCCGGTGTCGCGGGCCCGCAGGGCGTCCAGGATCGGCCAATGCAGCGCCGCGGTCCAGTGCACGTCGACCCCCGGGATGGCGGCCGTGATGTAGGTCCGGGAGAAGGGCTCCAGCGACTGCCACAGGCGCAAGAGGGTGGCGTTGCCGGACCGCGCGATGAGCAGGCCGTGGAAGCGGGCATCGGCCACGGCGAGGGCGTGCGGGTCGCCGCCCTCGGCCGCGTTCCGCAGCTCGTCGCCCTGGGCCAGGAGCTCGTCGAGGTCGGCGTCGGTGAGGCGCGGAACCGCGAGCCGCGCCCCGAGCGCCTCGAGCTCGGCCCGGATGGTGATCGCCTCCAGGAGCTCATCGGTGGAGGGGCGCCGCACGCGAGCGCCG
>DASUSP010000342.1:0-2252 GCA_036375035.1 Candidatus Limnocylindria bacterium | reverse complement strand
CCAGCGCGGCCCCACCCACGGTGAGCGGCACGGCGCCGGCCAGGATGCCCGCCACCACCAGCGCTGCGCCGGCCGCCAGCGAGAGCACGCCGGCCAGCCGCAGCGGGGCGGGCTCCGGCCGCGAGCCGGAGAGGGTGATGGCGAAGTGGGGCAGGAACGCCCCGATCGCCACCAGCGCCGCGCCGGCCAGGCTCAGGTGGATGCCGGCCCAGTGTCCCTGGCGCACGGCCGGCGTCGAGAACGCGACCAGCGCCGCCACGACGAACGCCGCGGCCAGCGCGATCCCCGTGCGCAGCACGGTCCGTTCGTCGAGGCGGCCGGATCGCGGCGCCAACGGGCCGGCGCCGCCGGGGACGCCGCCCCGGACAGGACTGCCTTCTACCTCCACCGCGACCGCAGGACGGCGAGCCTAGGCGTTCGCGTAGTACACGCCGTCGAGCGCGCCCCAGGCGGCAGCGCTGAAGACGGCGCAGGCCGTCTTCGCCCGCGCGAAGTCGTCCTCGCTCAGCGCATCGATGCGGGCAGCCAGCATGGCCGGCTCATCGGTCTCGACCGCGTGCTCGCTGAAATACTCCTGCGCGTCGGCGTCGACGGTTCCGGCGTAGTGCTCGCGGAGCCCGGCCAGCTTGCTCTGCGCGGTGGCCGGCTGCTGGACCTCGAAGCTGTACAGGGCTCCGAGCGCATCCGGGACGGCTTCGAACGCGTTCTCGCCCACGGCCACCAGCGTCCGGCTCTGCGGCAGCCGCATCTCGCCGGCGGCCTCGTCACCCAGCGCTGCCCGGAAGCGCGACCACAGCTCATCGTGCTCACGCTCTTCCTGCGCGTACGCCGGCTCGCCGATCCGCTCCCAGCCGCGATCAAGCATGCCAATGAACGGAGCCCACTCCGCCGCGTAGGCCGCCAGCCGCTCGATCGGCAGCGTCCCGGCCCGCCAGGCCTGGTAGAAGGGATGCTGGTTGAGGTCGAACTGGCCGACGATCTCGTCCAGCTCCTCGATGCGCCTGCTCATCGGTACTCCTCTGGTGGTAGCTTGCCTGCCATTCCCCCGCGGCGATTGTGCCATGCCGCGCGGCGGACGGCCGGCGCCATGGTCTACTGTCGGGATCATGGGTCCGAGCAAGGTCGCGTCCATGCGCGACGCCGTCGCCGAGCTGGTGCGCGATGGCGACACGGTCGCGATCGAGGGCTTCACCCACCTGATCAGCTTCGCTGCCGGGCACGAGATCATCCGCCAAGGCCGTCGCGACCTCACCCTGGCGCGCCTCACCCCGGACCTGGTCTACGACCAGATGGTGGCGGCGGGGGTGGCGCGCAAGCTCGTCTTCAGCTGGCTCGGCAATCCCGGGGTGGGCGGCCTGCACGCCATCCGCCGCAGGATCGAAGCCCGGGTGGAGGCCGATGGCGTGGCCGGGCCTCACCTGGAGCTGGAGGAGTACAGTCACTTCGGGATGGTGGCGCGCTACACTGCCGGCGCCGCCAACCTGCCCTTCTTCCCGCTGCGCTCCTACTTCGAGACCGATCTGCCGGCCGCCAACCCGCTGATCCGCCAGGTCGCCTCGCCCTACGGCGACGAGGTCGTCTACGCCGTGCCCCCGCTGAAGCCGGACGTGACGATTGTCCACGCGCAGCGGGCGTCGGCCGCCGGGGACGTGCAGGTCTGGGGCCTGCTGGGGTGCCAGAAGGAGGCCGCCTTCGCCGCCGAGCGGGTGATCGCCGTGGTCGAGGAGCTCGTCGACGAGAGCGTCGTCCGCGCCGATCCCAACCGGACCCTCCTGCCTGGGCTCGTGGTCGATGCGGTGGTGGTCGAGCCGTGGGGCGCGCACCCCTCGTATGTCCAGGGCCACTACGACCGCGACAACGCCTTCTACCGCGAGTGGGACGCCATCAGCCGCGACGAGGAGACCCTGCAGGCCTGGCTGCGCGAGTGGGTCCACGGCGTTGACGGGCGCGCCGCGTACGTCGAGAAGCTGGGCGCCGCGCGGACCGCGGCCCTGCGGCCGGGGAGCGCGCCGTCGGGCAGCGTCGACTACGGGGAGTACCGGTGAGCGGCGCGGCCTTCACCCCCACCGAGATGATGGTCGTGGCCGCCGCCCGCGAGCTGGCCGGGAAACGCGTCTGCTTCGTCGGTGTCGGGCTGCCCAACATCGCCGTCAACCTGGCCCAGCGCACCGTGGCCCCGGACCTGGAGCTCGTCTACGAGGCGGGCGTCTTCGGGGCGCGGCCGGCGCGCCTGCCGCTCTCGATCGGCGACC
>DASUSP010000341.1:0-2193 GCA_036375035.1 Candidatus Limnocylindria bacterium | reverse complement strand
AAAAGGCCCCGGCAGATCAGCCGGGGCCCATCGGTCCTGCGAGAGGGGAGGGATGGTCAGTGGCAGCCGCCCGCCTTGGCGGGAGAGCCATCGGTGTTGAACGAGGAGCCGCAGGCGCAGCTGCTGACCGCGTTCGGGTTGTTGATGGCGAAGCCGGAGCCCATCAGCGAGTCGACGTAGTCGATCTCCGCGCCCTCGACGTGCTGCACGCTGAAGGCGTCGATCACCACCGGCACCTCGCCGTGCTGCTCGACCCGGTCATCGGACGCGATGTTCGAGTCGAAGGCCAGGCCGTAGCTGTAGCCGGAGCAGCCTCCGCTCTTCACGAACAGGCGGAGCGCGGCGTCGGCCTTGCCCTCGCGCGACCGCAGCTCGACCACCTTGGCGGCTGCGGCATCGGTCAGGGTCACCAGGAGCTGGTCGGACGGAGCCGGAACCCCCTGCGGGGTGCCCTGCGGCGTCGTCTCGGACATGGTCATGAGGCGAATGTCTCCCTCTCGCGTCGCGTGGTTGGTTTTCGCTTCGGAAAGTATAGCAAGCCCCTCAGGAATAGCCGCAATGGCCCTGTCGGGACCGATGCTCCCCGCTCCAGGCTGACCATCGGTACACTTATGGCCCGACCCCACGCTACGTAAGAGGCTCACGCACGTGAAGCTTGCATCCCGCATGGAGCGGATCGGGACCGAGACCGCCTTCGAGGCGGCGGCGCGCGCCCGCGCGCTGGAGGCCACCGGCCGCGACGTGATCCACCTGGAGCTCGGCGAGCCCGACTTCGACACCCCCCGCCACGTCGGCGAGGCCACGGTCCGTGGCCTGCTCGACGATCGCATGACGCACTACACCCCGGCCACCGGCATCGCCCCGCTCAAGGCGGCGATCGTCGACGAGGTGGAGCGCTGGAAGGGGATCGAGACGACCCCGGACAACGTGGTCGTCACGCCCGGCGCCAAGCCGATCATGTTCTACGCCATGCTCGCCCTCATCGACGAGGGCGACGAGGTCATCTACCCCAACCCCGGCTTCCCGATCTACGAGTCGATGGCCCGATACGTCGGCGGCACCCCGGTGGCGGCGCCCCTGCGCGAGGAGGCCGAGTTCCGCATGGACGTGGCCGAGGTGGCCTCGCTGGTGACCGATCGCACGAAGCTGATCGTCATCAACTCGCCGCACAACCCCACCGGCTCGATCCTGACCTCCGACGACATCCGCGAGATCGCCCGCATCGCCGTGGAGCATGACCTGGTGGTGCTGGCCGATGAGATCTACGGCCGCCTCCAGTACGACGGGGAGCCGCTCTCCATTGCCACCCTGCCCGGCATGGTGGAGCGGACCATAACGCTCGACGGCTTCTCCAAGACCTTCGCCATGACCGGCTGGAGGCTGGGCTATGGGATCGTCCCGGACTGGCTGGTGCCCTCGTTCAGCCGCCTGGTCATCAACAGCGTCAGCTGCACGAACGCGTTCGCCCAGGCGGGCGCGGTGGCGGCGCTGACCGGCCCCCAGGACGAGCCGCAGCGCTTCCGCGAGGAGTTCATGGCGCGCCGCCGGCTGATCGTGGAGGGCCTGAACGCCATCCCGGGGGTGAGCGCGGTCATGCCGCACGGCGCGTTCTACGCCTTCCCCAACGTGTCCAGCTTCGGCCGGACCAGCAACGAGATCGCCGACCATCTCCTCTACGACGCGGGCGTCTGCGTGCTGTCGGGCACGGCCTTCGGCCAGCACGGCGAGGGCTACGTGCGCCTCAGCTACGCGAACTCGCGGGAGAACATCAGCCGCGCCCTGGAGCGGATCGGGGAGTCGCTGGGCAAGCTGGAGCGGACCGGGGAGCTGGTCGGCGCCGGGTCGGTGGCGTCATGACCACCCTGCGTCCGGCCGCCGACACGGTCGACGGCCTCTACGAACGCGCCACCGGCGCGTTCGAGGACTGGGAGCTGGTCAAGGACGTCATCGACGAGCTGCTGGACCTGTCGCTGAACTACCGCCAGTCGGGGCACCCCGGCGGGTCGCGCTCCAAGGTGCACATGTTCCTGTCGCTGCTGCTCTCCGGCGCCATGCGCTGGGATATCCGGCGGCCGTGGCTGCCCTTCGCCGACCGGTTCGTGCTGTCGGCCGGCCACACGGTGCCGCTGGTGTACACCACCCTGGCGGCGCTGAACGAGGTGCTGGCCGCGCGCCACGAGCGGACCGGCGACG
>DASUSP010000340.1:0-2312 GCA_036375035.1 Candidatus Limnocylindria bacterium | reverse complement strand
GCCACGTTGCCGGCGCGGCCGGCCTTGATGACCATCCGCACCTCGGCGTGCCCCTCGACCTGCTCCACCAGCTTGGGCGCCAGCATGCCCTGCAGGGCCGCGCCGACGTCATCGGTCAGCTTGTAGATCACGTCGTACAGGCGCACGTCCACGCCGCTCGAGTCGACGATGCGCTGCGCGCCCGGGTCGAGCTTCGTGTTGAAGCCGATGACCACCGCGTCGGAGGCCGATGCCAGCAGCACGTCCGACTCGTTGATGTCGCCCGCCCCCTCACGCAGGATGTTGATCCGCACCTCGCTGGTGTTAAGCCGCTCCAGGGCGTGGCGGATCGCGCCCAGCGAGCCCTGCACATCGGTCTTGAGCACGACGCGCAGCTCCTTGACCTCCGAGGCCTGGATCTGGGCCGAGATGTCCTCCAGCGTGAAAGCGGCGCGGCCGTCTCCCCCGCCTGCCTCGCGAGCGGTGGCCTCGGCCATGTCCCGGGCCGCCTTCTCGTCAGGCACCACGCGCAGGATGTCGCCCGCCTCAGGCAGGTCCGCCAGGCCGATGATCTCGACCGCGGTGGCCGGCTCGGCGAGCTTGACCCGCTTGCCGGCGGCGTTCTGCAGCGCTCGCACGCGGCCGTGGGTGCGCCCCACCGCCACGATGTCGCCGACGCGCAGCGTCCCGGTCTGGACCAGCACGGTGGCCACGTTGCCGCGGCCCTTCTCGACCTTCGACTCCACGATTGTTCCCACCGCGGGTCGCTTCGGATCGGCCTTGAGGTCCTGCAGGTCCGCGACGAGCAGGATCATCTCCATCAGGTCGTCCAGGCCCAGCTTCTGCTTGGCGCTGACCTGCACGGCGATCACGTCGCCGCCGTACTCCTCGATCAGCACGTTCATGTCGGCAAGCTCCTGCTTGACCCGGTCCGGGTTGGCGTCGGGCTTGTCGATCTTGTTGATGGCCACGATCATCGGGACCCGCGCGGCGCGGACGTGGTCGATCGCCTCCCGGGTCTGGGGCATCACGCCGTCGTCGGCGGCGACCACGATGATGGCGATGTCGGTCACCTGCGCCCCGCGGGCGCGCATGGCGGTGAAGGCCTCGTGGCCGGGCGTGTCCAGGAAGACGATGCGCTTGCCGTTGTGCTCGATCTCGGAAGCGCCGATGTGCTGGGTGATGCCGCCACGCTCCCCGGCGGCCACGGCGGTGGAGCGGACCGCGTCGAGCAGGCTGGTCTTGCCATGGTCGACGTGGCCCATGATCGTCACGATCGGGGCCCGGGTGACCAGCTCGGCGTCGCTGGCCTCGGTGAAGATCTGCGGCCTGCCGCTGCCGTCGGTGCGCTCCGTGCCGGGAGCCACCAGCTCCTGCGCCTCGGCCTCCTCGGCGGCGGCGCGCTCCGCTGCGCCGGCCTGCGTCACCTCCAGCCCCAGCTCGCTGGCGACCAGCGAGGCGGTATCGAAGTCGATCGACTGGTTGATGGTGGCGAAGATGCCGTTGCGGATCAGCTCCTTGATGATGTCGGCGTGGCTGACGCCCAGCGCGGTGGCCAGGTCCTTGACCGCCACCGACGAGGGGATCTCGACCGGCCCCGTCGGGCGCGGCGCGACCGGGGCGTCGACGACCGCCGCGCCTCCCTGTCCGCCTCGACGGCGCTGTGGTCGTGGTCCTCGTCGCTGCTGGTATCTACGTGGCGGCATCCATCACCTCGAGCTGGAGACTGCCCGGCTCCACGGCCGCGCCGAGCGCTCGCTTGACTGCGTCGGCCAGGCGGCGCGGCTCCCGGCAGGCAGGATCATCACAGATGTACGTTCCCCGCCCGGCAGCCTTGCCGGTCGGGTCGACCGCCACCCCGCCGTCCGGCCCTCGGACGATGCGGGTCAGCGACCGCTTGGCGCGGACCTGGCGGCAGGCCGCGCAGGTACGCATCGGGACGTGGTCAGGTCGTCGCTTCGGCATCGACCGCCGCCTCCTCAGGCAGCGAGGGCTCGTCGCTGCCGTCGTCGTGCTGGGCCGCGGCGGTGGCGACGCCGGCATCCGACCGGATGTCGATCCGCCAACCGGTCAGCTTGGCGGCCAGGCGGGCGTTCTGGCCCTCCTTGCCGATGGCCAGGCTGAGCTGCCGCTCGGGGACGATCACGTTCGCGATCTTGTGCTCGTCGTCCACCCGGACGCTGAGCACCTCGGCCGGCGACAGCGCCTCGGCCACGTAGGTTCCCGGATCCTCATCCCACAGGACGATGTCTACCTTCTCGCCGTTCAGCTCGGCCACGATGGCCTGGATCCGCGCGCCCCGCTGCCCGACCGCCGCGCCCTTGGCGTCGACG
>DASUSP010000339.1:0-3866 GCA_036375035.1 Candidatus Limnocylindria bacterium | reverse complement strand
CGCGGCCGGGTCAGTCCTCCCTGACGACCTCCACCGCGTCGGCGGCCTCGGGGGTGTCCAGCAGCACCACGCGTTCGAAGCCCTCGTCGTGCAGCGTGGAGATGGAAGCCAGCATGCGACGGTGCTGGCGCCGCACCGCGGCCGCGGGGCGTGGATCGGTCCGGCCCTCATTGCGGGTCAGCATCACCTCCAGCGGATGCGCCAGGACGATGGCGATCGCCGGCCGGCCGGCGCGGCGCGCGATGGCGAGCAGCTGCTCCCGCCACGGCCGCTCCACGTTGGTGGCGTCCACCACGGTCGTGCGACGACCCGCCAGGCGCAGGCCCAGGGCGGTGTGCAGCAGCTGGAAGGCGGCCTGGGTGGCCGACTGGTCGTTGGGGTCGTCGGCCACGATGCCGCGCATCTCGTCGGAGGACAGCACGTGGGTCCGCGGGAAGTGCCTGGCGGCGAAGGTGGTCTTGCCGGCGCCGCTGGCGCCCACCAGCACGACCATGGCCCCGCGCGGGATGACGACCCGGGCCGGCTCGGCCACGTTCACGCCTTCCACAGGCCGATCTGCTCCGCCTCGCGCGCCCCGTCCGCCTGCCAGCGGCTGAAGGGCTGCAGCAGCTCGGCCCCCTGGCTGCGCACGTTGTTGACCGCCGGCGAGACCGCGTACATCCGCATTCCGTCGGCGGGAGCCGGGCGCAGGAGGCCGCGTAGCTCGTCGGTCGGCGTGTCGATGTCCAGCCACGCATCCCAGGCATCGGGCGGGAGGATGACCGGCATGCGGTCGTGCACGGCCTCGACCAGCTCGTTCGGCGGCCCGGTCAGGATGCTGACCGTGTACAGCCGCTCGGCGGTGTCCGGATCGTGCCAGGTCGCCCACAGCCCGGCGAAGGCGAACGGATCGTCGCCGTTGGGGCGGATGGCGTAGGGCTGGCGCGACATCACGCGTCCGCTTGACGGGTCACGGGTCCGGAGCCACTCGTAGAAGGCGTCGGCCGGCACGATGCACCGCTGGCGGCGGAACGAGGCGCGGAACGCGGGCGACCGCTCGGCTGTCTCGGAGCGGGCGTTGATGAGGCGTGCGGCGCCGCGCGGGGAGTCGGCGTAGACCGGCACCAGGCCCCAGCGGAACGCGTCCACGACGCGCTCGCCGTGGTGCTCGACGACGGCGGCCACGGGGTCGGTGGGCGCCACGTTGAATCGCTCGCCGGCGAGATCGGTGGCGGGCGTCGCGTGGAAGAGGCGCGCCAGCTCGTCAGCCGAGCGCGGCTGGGCGAAACGGCCGCACATCGGTTGGCCGACGGGGGAGCGGGTTGGGCGCGGTCAGGCCTCGGACGCAGCGCACTCCGGGCACATGGCTGCGGCCGGGATCGGCGGCTGCGGAGAGCCTGTCGCGCGCGGCAGGGTCTTCCCGCAGATGGTCATCTCCGCATCGCGCTGGAGATGGACCTTCGAGAACTGCCGGTCGGGCAGGCGCCATGTGACGTAGCGTCGCTGGTTGACGTCGGTGGCCATGTTGCTCCTCGGACGACGAAACCGCGGGTCTGCCGCGGCGGGGGACCCAGATTATGCCAGAAATCGGCCGATCGCGCCACCCCTTCGAGGGCGGCCGCGAACGTGGTCGAGGCCCATAGCGTCGGACCATGCGATCGGACCGATCGGCCCCTCGGACGCAGCCGATCGGCATGGGCAGCGCCGGTGTGAAAGGGGCATGATGAGCCCGCAATGACACGAATAGGCATCCTCACCGGGGGAGGCGACGTCCCCGGCCTCAACTCGGTCATCAAGAGCGTCGTGTACCGGGCCACGGAGCTCGGCTGGGAGGCGGTTGGGATCCGCCGCGGCTGGCAGGGCCTGACTCACCAGCGCCCCGGCGCCGAGCCGGACCCAGACTTCGTGCGGCCCCTCGACCGGCGCAGCACGCGGGCCATCGACCGCACGGGGGGAACGGTCCTGCACACCTCGCGGACGAACCCGGCGCGCATGCCGGGCAAGGCGCTCCCCGAGCACCTCTCCGCGGAGGACCGCGAGCGGATGCGCTCGGAGGAGGACCGCTACGACCTGACACCGGTGGTGATGGCCAACATCGAGTCGTTGGGCATCACCCACCTGGTCGCCATCGGCGGCGACGACACGCTCAGCTACGCGGCCCGGCTGGGCAGGGAGGGCGTCCCGCTGGTCGCCATCCCCAAGACGATGGACAACGACGTGCGGGGGACCGAGTACTGCATCGGCTTCTCGACCGCGGTGACCCGGGCCAAGGAGCTGATCAACCGCCAGCGAACGACGCTGGGCAGCCACGAGCGGATCGGCGTGTTCCGCATCTTCGGGCGCAACGCCGGGTTCTCGGCGTGGTACGCGGCCTACGTCACCAGCTCGCGCTGCGTGATCCCGGAGGCGCCATTCGAACTGCCGCTGCTCGCCGAGCTGCTCACCGAGGATCGGCGCAACAACCCCAGCTCCTATGCCCTGGTGGTCGCCTCGGAGGGCGCGGTCTGGACCGGCGCCAGACTGCAGGAGTTCGGTGAGGCCGATGCATACGGCCATCGGCGCAAGGCCGATGTCGGCTTCGCGCTGGCCGAGGAGCTGAAGGCCATCACCGGCATCGACACGGTGCACTCCGACCTGACCTACGACCTGCGCTCCGGTGACCCCGACGCGCTGGACCAGATGGTGGCCACCACCTTCGCCAACATCGCGGTCGATCTGCTGGTTGACGGGGTGCACGGTCGCATGACCGCCATCCAGGCCGGGCGCTACGCGACGGCACCACTGCCGGACGGTGAGGGCGGCGCCCGGAGGGTGGAGGTCGAGACCATGTACAACAGCGAGCGCCTGCGACCGCGATACGACCACCGCCTGGGCATGCCTCTGCTGCTGGGCCGTCCCATCGACGGCTGATTGGACGGGACCCCGAGACGGTCCCGGTCGGGGCGGGCCATTCGGCCCTGTGAGACAGGGCGTCGTCTTTGGCACCCTGCGCCCCTGTACCCGGTGCGCCCGCACCGGGCGCTTTTCGTGAGACAGGGGTACCGATGCAACGCGCCTTCGCCTACTTCGCCGCATTCACCGGGATGGGGGTCCTCTTCGCCGGCACGCTCCTCCTCGCCGCCATCGTCCTGGGGGTGGGGACCGCGTCCGGCAATCCGGGCCCGTCGGCCAGCCAGCCAGCCTCGCAGGAGCCATCGGGCCCGATCGGCACCATCGAGATCCACGCCTTCGACCTCGGCTTCGAACCGGCCGAAATCAGCGTGGACAGCCCCGGCGTGTATACGGTCACCTTCGTGAACGACGGTGGGACGCTGCACGACGTCACCTTCGCCGACGGCACCAGGATCGAGGCCCAGGGGCGGCAGCAGGCGAGCGGAACGGTGACCATCCCGGCCGAGGGGATGGACTTCATATGCTCGGTGCCCGGCCACGCCGACGGTGGCATGGAGGGCCGGGTGACGGTCGGCGGCGACCACGCGTCACACGGCGCCAACCCCTCCCCCGCGGAGTCGATGACCGCCCAGGAGATGCTCGAGCACGACGCGGCGCGGACGAACGCCTTCCCGGCCGAGACGGCGGGCAAGGGCAACGTGATCCTGGAGCCGACGATCCTGCCCGACGGCACGAAGCAGTGGGAGCTCACCGCATCGGTCTTCGACTGGGAGACGGAGCCGGGCGTGGTCGTCGAGGCTTGGGGCTACAACGAGATGGTGCCGGGGCCGCAGCTGCGTGCCGAGGTGGGGGACCGGATCCGCATCATCCTGCACAACGAGCTGCCGGCCCCGACCACGATCCACTTCCACGGCATGCTCGTCCCCAACGCGATGGACGGCGTCCCGGTGCTCAACCAGCCTGCGGTGATGCCGGGGGAAACCTTCACCTACGAG
>DASUSP010000338.1:0-18986 GCA_036375035.1 Candidatus Limnocylindria bacterium | reverse complement strand
GCCGCCACGGGCGCTGCCCCCGGTTGCGCGTGACCGTTCCCGTTGCCGTGGGAGCCGTTCCCGTTCCCACCGTTGCGGTACGGCCCGCCGTTCCCGCCGCGTCGCGCGCGCAGCAGCCGGTCGCGCTCCGCCCCGAAAGCCGCGGGGCCCATGCGGACGGCATCGTCCCAAGCGTGGACCGCCTCGCACAGGATCTGCGATCCCTCGTCGCGATGATCCACCCGGCCGGTGACCAGGACGACCGCGTCATCGGTCCAGGCGTTGGCGGTATCGGCGAAGACCTTGGGAAAGACCACGACCTCGGTCGAGCCGGTCAGGTCCTCCAGGGTCGCCACCAGCATGGTCGACCCGGCGCGGGTGATGACGCGACGCGAGGACTGGATGATGCCGCCGATGGTCACCTTGGACTGGTCGCTCTCCTCCGCGAGATCGCCGGTGTAGGCGGTCACGTACTCCGGCAGCACGGTCTCGATCTCCCCCAGCGGGTGCTCGGACAGGTACAGCCCCAGCAGCTCCTTCTCCCAGCGCAGCCGCTCCCGGCGCGGCACGTCATCCTCAACCGGCTCCGCCGGCTCACCGACAGGTAGACCGATGGGGCCCACCGGCTCGACCGGCATGGCGAACAGGTCGAACAGGGTGCCTTGGCCTGCCGCCACGTCGCGCTGGTGCCGCTGGCCCGCCTCCAGGGCGCTGTCCAGGCGGTTCAGCAGCGTGCCGGGCGAGCCGAGCGAGGCCATGGCCCCTGCCTTGATCAGCGACTCCACCACGCGCTTATTGACGGTGTGCAGGTCCACGCGCCGGCAGAAATCGTCCAGCGACGCGAACGGCCCCGAATCGTCCGAGGTCTCGGAGCGCCCCTCGCGCGCGGCCACGATGGCCTCGATCGCTCCCTCCCCGACGTTCTTGACCGCGACCAGGCCGAAGCGGATCGCCGAGGTGCCGTCGGCATCGGTCTCCACCGAGAAGAGGACGCCGGACCGCTGCACATCCGGCGGGCGCACCTCGATACCCAGGCGCCGGCACTCGGCGACCACCGCGGCCACCTTCTCGGCGCGCTCCCGGAAGCCGTTGAGCACCGCGGTCATAAACTCGACCGGGTAGTTAGCCTTGAGGTACGCGGTCTGGTACGCGATCAGGCCGTAGCACGTGGCGTGGGCCTTGTTGAAGCCGTATCGGGCGAACGGCTCGAAGGCGGCGAAGACCTGGTCCACCACCGACGGCGGGATGCCGCGCTTCTTGGCGCCTGCCTTGAACTTGGCCTCGTGCTCGCGAAGGACCGATTCCTTCTTCTTGCGGATGGCGTAGCAGAGGTTGTCCGCCTCGGGGCCGGTGTAGTCGGCCATGGCGATGGCCGCGGTCATGATGTCTTCCTGGTAGACGAAGATCCCGTACGTGTCGCGCAGCGCCGGCTCGAGCGCCGGATGGAGATACGTGACCGGCTCCTCGCCGTGCTTGCGGCGGATGTAGGAGGGGATGTTGGCCATCGGTCCCGGGCGGAAGAGCGCGACCATGGCCGCCAGGTCGCGGACCTCGGTGGGCTTGAGCTCCTTGACGTAGCGGCGCATCCCCGAGCCCTCCAGCTGGAAGACGCCGGTCGTCTCGCCCGTGGAGAGCAGCTCGAACGTCTTCGCGTCGTCGAGCGGCAGGTTGTCGACGTCGATCTCCACGCCCCGGTGCCTGCGGATCAGCTCCACCGCATCGGCCAGGATGGTCAGGTTGATCAGGCCCAGGAAGTCGAACTTCAGCAGGCCCAGCGCCTCGCAGGCATGCATCTCGAACTGGGTCATGGTCGTCCGGCCGTCGGTCGCACGCTGGAGCGGCATGATCTCTGTCAGCGGCTCGCGGCTGATGACGATGCCCGCGGCGTGGGTGGATGCGTGGCGCGCCACGCCCTCCAGCTGCTTGGCGATGCCGATCAGCTTGTCCACCCGCTCGTCGCCGGCCATCAGCTCGCGTAGCTGCGGGCTCGTCTCCACCGCGCGGTCCAGCGAGATGTTCAGCTCGTTCGGGACCGCCTTCGCCACCCGGTCCGCCTCGGCGTAGGTGAGGCCCATGGCCCGCCCGCTGTCCCGGATGGCGGCCTTGGCGCCAAGCGTCCCGAAGGTGATGATCTGGGCCACCCGGTCGTCGCCGTACTTGCGCGTGACGTACTCGATCACCTCGTCCCGGCGGGAGTCCTGGAAGTCGATGTCGATGTCAGGCATCGTCACCCGGTCCGGGTTGAGGAAGCGCTCGAACGGCAGGCCGTACTCCAGCGGGTCGACCGGCGTGATGCCCAGCGAGTACGTCACGATCGAGCCCGGCGCGCTCCCCCGGCAGGTGGTCATGATCCCCTGCTCCCGCGCGAAGCGCGTGAAGTCGGCCACGATCAGGAAGTAGGCCGAGTATCCCATCCGGTCGATGATCCCCAGCTCGTAGTCCAGCCGGTGCCGGATCTCATCGGTGACGCGGGGGTATCGGTCCACCAGCCCGCGCTCGCACTCGGAGCGCAGCCACGAGGCGGCGGTCTGGCCATCGGGCACGGGGAAGTGCGGGAGGCGGAGCTGGTCGAACTCCAGCCGCAGGTCCACGCGCTCGGCGACGCGCAGGGTGTTGTCCATCGCGTCCGGCAGCTCGCCGCGGAAGAGACGACGCATCTCGGTCGGGGACTTGAGGTAGAACTCGTTCGTCTCAAAGCGGAGCCGCCCGGGCGTGTCCAGGTTGCTCCCCGTCCCGATGCAGAGCAGCAGGTCGTGCGCCTCGTGCTGCTCCGGAACGGTGTAGTGGCTGTCGTTGGCCGCCAGCAGCGGCAGGTTCAGGTCGCGCGCCAGTTGCACCAGCTGGGGGTGCAGGCGCTGCTGCTCCGGCAGCCCGTGGTCCTGCACCTCGATGAAGAAGTTGCCGTCTCCCAGGATGGACCGATAGTCGTCGGCCGCCTGCTTCGCGCCGGCCTCGTCCCCCACCGCCAGCTTGCGAAGGACCTCCCCGCCGAGGCAGGCCGACGTGCCGATGAGCCCCTCGGCGTGCCGGCTGAGCAGCTCCTTGTCGATGCGCGGCTTGTAGTAGTAGCCGTCCAGGTGCGCTGCGGTGGTCAGCGCCAGCAGGTTGCGGTAGCCGACCTGGTTCTCCGCCAGCAGGAGCATGTGGTAGTAGTCGGCGTCGGTCTTGCCCTCCTTGTCGCGCATGCCGCGCGGGGCGACGTACTGCTCGATCCCCAGGATCGGCTTGATGCCCGCCGCGGTGGCCGCCTGGTAGAACTCGATGGCCCCGTACATCGCCCCGTGGTCGGTCACCGCCAGGGCGGACATGCCCAGCTCGGCCGCGCGCCGGGTCAGCTCACGACTGCGCGACAGGCCGTCGAGGAGGCTGAATTCGGAGTGGACGTGAAGGTGGACGAAGTCGTCCGCGAGGGCAATCTCGGGTCGCTGGGTCACGGCGTTGAGTCTGCCAGATCACTGGGCCTCGGTTGCCTCGATCCGACGACCCTCCACTCGGACTCGGGTCTGCGGAACGCGCCAGATCGAAAACTGGCTTCGCATAGGCCACGGCATCGGTCCGGAACGCGCCAGATCGAAAACTGGATTCGCTTAGGCCAGTCGCGCGTTCCGCTCCAGATCTCTCGTGGCGCGACTCACGCTCGCGGGGCTCGGTTCTGGCCGTCGTCGCTGCCTCCCTCTGCGCCCAGGCTCAATCACGTTGCGATTTGGCACCATTGCGCTCCCGACCGCGAGGGGACAGCATGATCCCCCCCCCCGACGGTCGAGTCGCACGTCCACGGATCCCGCCAAAGTCGCGCGGGTTCCCTGTCGCGGGATCATTCGGCGACGACGAATTCCGCGAACAGGTGGCCGCGCACGAGATCGTGAGTCGTGGTCAGCCGATACCCGGCGTCTGTCATCTCCCGCAGGACTCGCTTTGGCGACGACGCGTGGGGGGCCAGCCATCGGGCCAGCAGTCCCTCGCGCCGGGACTCGAGGATGGCCACGCGCGCGCCGGGCCGGAGGTGCGCCCGGGCGTCCGCGAAGTAGCGTGCCGTGTCGGGCAGGTGGTGGTAGGTGGCCGACACGAAGAGCAGGTCGACCGGCTGCGGAATGTCGAGCCGATCGCGGGCCACGCGCACGGCCCTCAGGTTCGTGATCGCGGCGTCGACAGCCTCGCTCTCCAGGTCGTCCAGCGTGTCCCGGCTCGCATCGAGCGCGTAGACGACCCCGTTCGGCGCGACCGCGCGGGCGAGACGGATGGTGAAGTGCCCCGCCCCCGGGCCCAGGTCGCCCAGGATCATGCCGGGCCGAACGTTCAGGGCCACCACCACCGCGTCCGGGTCTCGAAGCCGATCCGCGCGCGTGCCGGCGGCATACACCCATCGCCGGATCCGTCCTGGCAGCCGGTCGAGCATCACATCAAGACGCGGTACTTCAGGTGCGTGACGCCTGGCGCCTCGACAACCCGCAGCGGCTCCAGGCTCACCTGCGGGCCAACACCATCGAACAGGCGCGCGCCACCGCCCAGGAGGATCGGCACGAGGTGCAGCTCCAGCTCATCGATCTTGCCGGCCGCCAGGTACTGGTTGATCGTCTCCGCGCCGCCGCCGATGAAAACGTCCCTGTCCCCCGCCGCTTCCCTCGCTTGTGCCAGGGCGGCGTGGATTCCATCGGTCACGAAGGTGAAGGTCGTATCGGTCAAGGTGAGCGGCTCCCGAGGGTGGCCCGTCAGGACGAAGACTGGCTTGTGAAAGGGCGGGTCGGCACCCCACCAGCCCTGCCACGCATCGTCGCCCCAGGGACCGCGGCTCGGCGGCCCGAACTTGCCACGCCCCATGATCTCGGCGCCCACGTTCGCGTACTCCTCCAGCACCACCGGGGTGCTGGCGTTCTCCTCGCCGCCCTCCATGCCGCTGGCCTCGCGCCACGCCTTCAGGGCGACCACCCAGTCATGGAGCCGCTCACCACCCTCGCCGAGCGCGTTCTCAAGTGTCTGGTTCGGGCCGGCCACGTAGCCGTCAAGCGAAACCGAAATGCCCGTGCGTACCTTGCCCATGGGTCCTGACGCGTCCTCCTCGGCTGGCTCATCGGTCCAGAGTGCCAGAATGCGACCCCATGAGGATCACGGTCGTAGGGGCAAGCGGGCTCATCGGCACGAAGGTCGTCGAGCTGCTCAAAAGCCAGGACCATGACGTGTTCGCCGCGTCGCGGTCATCCAGCGTGGACGTCCTGACCGGCGAAGGCCTGGCCGATGCGCTGGCGGGCGCCGACGCGCTGGTGGACGTCACGAACTCCCCCGCCTTCGAAGCCGATGCGGTGATGGACTTCTTCACCCGGGCGGCCGGCAACCTGGTCGAGGCGGCGCGAGCCGCCGGGGTCGACCACTACGTGCTCCTGTCGATCGTCGGGGTCGACGGGCTGCCCGACAGCGGCTATTTCCGGGCCAAGGTCGCCCAGGAGCGGATCATCACGGATTCCGGCATGCTCTACTCGATCGTGCGCGCCACCCAGTTCGCCGAGTTCACCGATGCGATCACCGAGTCCCTGACCGTCGGCGACGAGGTGCGGGTGCCCGATGCCCTGATCCAGCCGATCCCCGCCGACGAGGTGGCGGCCGCGGTCGCAAGCGTGGCGGCGGGTGCGCCAATCAACGGCATGGTGAACATCGGTGGACCGATGAAGATCACCTTCGAGCAGATGGCACGCGAGTCCCTCGCGCGGAAGGGTGGCGGGACGCGGACGGTGGTCGTCGACCCGGAGGCCCGCTACTTCGGCGCGGTGCTGGAACCCGGCAGCCTGGTGGTCACCGACTGAGGCACCTACTGGACTCAGGCCGTCTCCTCCGACTCGGGCGTCGGCGCGCCGTCGGGCCAGGAGGCAATGCAGACCTTGTTGCCCGCCCGATCGGCCAGGATCCACGTCCCCGGTGCGCCGGAGTCGTCCACGATCCGACCTCCGGCGGCCACGGCGGCCCGCATCCGGGCCTCGGCATGGTCGCGGGCGACCGATACGTCGATGTGCATGGCGTGGCGCAGCGGCTTCTCGGGGTTGAGGTCCTGCATCCAGACCGTGGAGCCCTGGCCGAGCGGGTCGATCCCGTTGTCATCGGCCATCGGGGCATAGCCGAGGACCGCGCGCCAGAAACCGAGGTCGATCGCTTCGGGCTTCGCCGCGACGGCCAGCTGGACCTCCTGGACCGCGCCTCGGTCCGCGGTGGCGCCATGCTCGCGCGCAACGGCGGAGATGGCTCGCGCCACCTCGACGTGCTCCGCCTCGGTCCGCCATATCTCCCGGGTGAGCTTCACGGTCAGTTGATCGGACGCCACGGTCAGCAGCGTCAGCGGATCGAGGCCAGGCACCGCAGCCACCGCGACGGCCAGTCGCGCCGCCTCGAGGAGGGATCTCACCTTGAAGACGGCTGTCGGGCCCCCGTGGAGAATCACCCAGTCATCGATGTCGTCGGCGGAGAGGAACTCGCGCCAGCCCTTTTCGCTCATGCCGGACACTCTACGCGGCCACGCGGGCGATACGTGTCAGGAAGACCGCCATCCTCGGAATGCCTTGTTGACCTATATCCGTAACGGATATATGCTCCACAGGTGACGTCCCATATCGGTCCCCTGACCCCAGCGGTGCTGCACATCCTGCTCGCGCTCTCCACCGAGGAGCGGCACGGATACGGGATCATGAAGCAGGTCGAACGCGAGTCGCACGGCAAGGTCAAGATGGGCCCCGGCACGCTGTACGGGTCCATCGGTCGGATGATGAGCGCGGGCCTGATCCGCGAGAGCGACAGACGCGTCGACCCGGCCATGGACGACGAGCGGCGGATCTACTACACCCTCACCGCGCTGGGCCGCAGGGCGCTCACCGCCGAACTGGACCGATACCGCGAGGTGGTCGCCGTCGCCTCGGAGAAACGCCTCTCGCCGAACGCGTTCGCCGATGTCACCTGACTCCGCCATCGGGCGATACCGCGGCTGGTATGCGCGCCTCCTGCGGCTCTACCCCCGCCCGTTCCGCGAGCGGTTCGCGGAGCCCATGACGCAGACCTTCACCGACCTCTGTCGCGAACGTCGCGAGGCGAGCCGTGGGCTGCACGCCTTCGTCCTCGGGACGTTCGCCCAGACCCTGGCACAGATCATGAGGGAGAACATGACGCAGCTCATGGAGACCAAGAACGTGATGCGATGGGGCCGCTGGGTGCTCGTCACCGCCGCCGTGCTGGCCGTCCCGGCCATCGCCATGGCGCTCAATCTCGGGATCCCCGATCCCGGCAGCGGCAGCGAGGGCGTCAACTGGGGCCCGATGGACTTCGCGATCATGGGCGCCCTGGTGCTCGGCAGCGGCCTCATGTATGAGTACGCCGGCAGCCGAGCCGGCAGCTTCGCTCATCGGGCCGCCGTGGCCATCGCGGTCGCAGCCGGCCTGTTCCTGATCTGGGTCAACCTGGCGGTCGGCATGATCGGCAGCGAGGGCAACCCGGCCAACCTGATGTACCTGTTCGTGCTGTTCGTTGCGCTTGTTGGCGCAGCGATCGCTCGTTTCGAGCCACGGGAGGCATCGATCGCCATGTTTGCCACGGCCACAGCCCACGTGGCGGTGGTCGCGATCGCCCTGGTAGCGGGCATGGGCCCGACGCTGTTCGCCGACGCCTTCTTCATCGGCGCCTGGGTCGTGTCCGGTCTGTTGTTCCGTCAGAGCGGCCTGCGAGCGTCGCCGTCGCCGTGAAGCGCGGACCTCGGTACGCTGTCCTGCAGGCCGGCATGGGCGGCACGCCGAAGCGAATCGGGGCCCGCCGGGAGGCGCGACGCGATCCGCGGCGCCGTGGGTCAGGCGTCCGCCGGCTCCATCGGGCTCATGAGCTGGAAGTAGTTATCGTCCGGGTCCGCGAGGGTCGCGACCAGTGCGCCCGGAGCCTCCTCGAAGCCGTACGGCTCGCGCACTACGATGGCACCGGCCGCCTTCATGCGGTTGAATTCGCCCTGGACGTCCGACGTCTCGATGTTCCAGATGATCCGCCCAGGCGCCGCGTTCCTGCCGTGAACCTGGTCGTGCGGGCCGATGGTCACCCACCCGCTGCCCAGCTGCCAGCCGGTGTAGCCGCCATCCGACATCGCCGGCTCACCGAACAGGCGCGTGTAGTAGTCCACCAGTTGCTGTGGGTCGTCCGAGCCGATGAGGATGCTGTTGAAGTCCATGGCTGCCTCCCGGGGTTGTGGTGGGTTCAAGCCTTCGGACCGATGGAGTGGCCGGAACTCATCGCACCTCGGCCCCCAGCTGGTCCGGCAGGGTCATGGCTAGGCCCCTCAGCTGATCGCCGAGCCGTGCGTCGCGGTCGAAGTCGAGGTGCCACCGGTCGCTCGGAAAGCCCCAGTAGCGGACGTCGCGAATCCGCCACTCCAGGCTCGCCACGAGGTCAAGGACAAGGTCCACGCAGCCACCGTCCGGGCTGCCGGCCTCGCCGCGGCAGAAGATCACCTGGCCTCGCTCCTCCTCACCGCCGACCTGGCCGGGCGCGAATCCAAGCGGGAGGACGACCGGATCCAGGATCTCCCGGACGAGGGACACGGTGGCCGGGTCGGGTCCCCCGCGCCCCGGAGCCAGGCCGGGGCCGGCGTGTTCCGACAGCGGCGGGTGAGGAATCCACGACATGTATCGATGGTATCGGACCTTCGATCAGTTTCGAAGAAGCCACGCGGGCGGCGCCTCGCCTAGCATCGGGGCATTCGTACCAAGACCGCACAGGAATCACGAGATGACCGATACCAAGAAGTCGACCAAGCGCACCAAGGCCCGCGGCGCGTCCTCGAATGTCTGGACCGATGAAGAGCGCGCCGCCATGCAGGAGGCCGCCAGGGAGCGGAAGGCGGCGGGCGGCAAGAAGGCCGACGGCGAAGCCGACGTCCTCGCCAAGTTCGCCGAGATGCCGCCGGACGACCGCGACATCGCGGAGCGCATCCACGCCATCGTGAAGGAAAGTGCGCCGAGCCTCTCCCCGAGGACGTGGTACGGGATGCCGGCCTACGCCAACGAGGAGGGCAAGGTGGTGTGCTTCTTCACCCCCGCGTCGAAGTTCAAAGAGCGCTACGCATCGTTCGGGTTCAACACGGCGGCGAACCTGGACGAGGGCAGCATGTGGCCCACCGCCTGGGCGCTCACCAAGCTGACCGATGCGGACGGGAAGAAGATCGCCGCGCTCGTGAAGAAGGCCGTAAGCTGACCCGGTCAGCCAGTCGCAGAGTACCTGGCCAGGATCAGCTGCGAGTCATCGAGGACGCGCGCGTCGAGCAGCCGCAGGCCGGTCCGCGGCCCTTCGAATACCCGCACCCCGTCGGCGACGAACGCTGACCCGATCATCAGGTGCAGCTCGTCAACGAGGCCGGCCCGCAGCAGGCCGTTCCACAGGACGTGGCTCCCAAACACCAGGATCTCGCGGCCCGGGCCTTCCTTCAGCCGGGCCACGACCTCGTTGGCATCGGCTCGGCGGACGATGGTGGTGTTCGTCCACGGGGCGAGATCGGCATCGGTCAGGGTGTCGGAAACGACGACCTTATCGATGGCGCTGTTGAGCCGCGAGATCTCACGCTCGACCGGCGGCTGGTCGGGGTCATCGGCCACCGACGGCCAGTACGCCCGGAAGCCCTCGAACGAGCGGCGGCCGAGCAGGAGCGTGTCGGCCGCACGCAGCCGCTCGGCGTTGTAGTCGCTGAAGGTCGTGTCGAACGGCATCGCCATGACGTCGTCGTTCGGGCCGGAGAAGAAGCCGTCGACCGAGATGATGTTGCAGACGATGAGCTTGCGCATGGTTGATGGACCGATCCGGGCGCCCGAACTCATCGGGCGGCCAGGCGGCCATACCCGGCCTTGATTGGGGCCGTCGGGGACTCGCTGCCCCGTCACGCCGCCATCTTGACACGCGATCCATACAACCGTATGGTTGTATCAATGCAGATCGTCCTCGACCATGACCGCATCTTCGGTGCGCTGGCCGACGCCACCCGGCGTGACATCGTGCGCCGAGCGATCGATGGGCAGCAGGGCGTGGCCGAGCTGGCCGATCACTACCCCATGAGCTTCGCGGCGGTGCAGAAGCACGTCGCGATCCTGGAGCGGGCCGGGCTGGTCAGCAAGCATCGCATCGGGCGGCGGAAGGTCGTCCGTACCAACCTCGAGGGGCTTCGCGTCGCCCGCCGCCTCCTCGACCAGTACGAGGAGCTGTGGCGCGAGCGCGTGGCGCGCATGACCGCCCTCCTCAGCGAAGGCACCAAGGAGACAGACTCATGACCGTGATCGCCATCAACAAGGACCCCGGCGCGCGCACCCTGACCCTGGACGCCGAGTTCGACGCATCGGCCGAGCGGGTGTGGCAGCTGTGGGCCGATCCGCGCCAGCTGGAGCGCTGGTGGGGACCGCCCACCTACCCCGCCACCATGGACTCGCACGACCTGCGGCCCGGTGGCCGGGTGGACTACCACATGACCGGCCCGGAGGGCGACCAGCCCAGGGGCTACTGGGAGGTCGACGAAGTGGAGCCGCCGCATCGGCTGGTCTTCCGCGACGGTTTCGCGAACGACGACGGCACGCCGAACGCGGAGTTCCCGATGACGGTCGCAACAGTGACCATCGAGGAGATCGGCGGAGGCAAGACGCGCATGACGATCTCCAGCGAGTTCCCGAGCGTGGAAGCCATGGAGCAGCTGGCCGCCATGGGCATGGAGGAGGGGCTGAAGCAGGCCGTCGGCCAGATCGACGCCATCCTCGCCGAGGAGCCCGTTGGCCGGGCCTGAGCCTGGACCGATGAGTTGGCCGTGTCGGGCCGGTCTGAACGAACACCAACGACCGATGCAGCAGGTGAACCGATGACCCATCAACCCCGGCACGAGCCGACCCGCGGCCTGTACGGACAGATCACGCACACCGACCTGGCCAGCACCGATCCCGACGCCACCAGGGCATGGTGCGAGCGGGTGCTGGGCTGGACCTTCACCTCCAGCGTCCCCAGCCGGGCCGCCTTCGGCGAGGCCAGCGTGCCCATCGGCTTCTCAGGCCCCTAGACACCGATCAGCAGGAGCGACCAGATGACCCTCACCGAGACGACGACGCGCACCCTTGAGGTGCCCGGCGCGACCCTGACCTACGAACTGCGGCCCGGCGGCGCGCCCGACGCGCCGCCCCTGTTCCTCATCGGTTCGCCGATGGCCGCTGCGGGCTTCGGCTCGCTGGCGTCGCGCTTCGCGGACCGCACGGTGGTGACCTACGATCCGCGCGGGTCGGAGCGCAGCACCAAGGCCGATCCATCGGCCCCTTCCACGCCAGAAGAGCACGCAGACGACCTGCACCGCATCATCGCCGAACTGGGCGCCGCGCCGGTAGACCTGTTCGCCAGCAGCAGCGGCGCCGTGAACGCGCTGGCCCTGGTGGCGAAGCATCCCACGGACGTGCGGACGCTGGTGGCGCACGAGCCACCGGCCGTCGCCTACCTGCCCGATGCCGCCGCGGCGGCGAAGGCCTCGCGCTCCGTCTACCGGGCGTACATGCGCAACGGGTTCGGCGCCGGCATGGCCCGCTTCATCGCGCTGGTCAGCCACGAAGGCCCGTTCCCCGATGACTGGGCCGACGGTCCCGACCCGGACCCGGCGATGTTCGGCCTGCCGACCGAGGATGACGGCTCGCGCGACGATGCGCTCCTTGGCCAGAACATGGAGTCGAGCCCCCACTACGAGTTCGACTTCGACGCCATCCGGGCCGCGCCGACCTGCGTCGTGATCGCCGCCGGCACGGAGTCCGGCCAGACGCTGGCGGCGCGCGCCGCGTTCGCGGTGGCCGAGCGGCTGGGCGTTGAGGCCGCCATGTTCCCGAGCCATCACGGCGGCTTCCTGGGCGGCGAGTACGGGCAGGCCGGCGACCCCGACGCCTTCGCGGCCAGGCTGCGCGAAGTCCTCGCATCGGCCGCGAGCTGAGCATGGGCAAGGTCAGCGCATCGGCGTCACCCAACTGCGCTACCGCGTGAGCCGGTAGCCGCCAGCGCCATGACCCGAGGAGGGCGACCGCCACGGACCGCGGAGCTGGTCGCCTTCCTCTTCGACGCGGTGCGCGACGAGCGGCTGGCAGATGAGCTGACGGGATGGCTGAGCGAGCGGCCCCGTTTCCGGGCGTTCGTGGACGCGCACCGTGACAAGGTCCGCAAGAAGCTGCGTACCGCGCCCGATGGCGAAGGGCGCCGGGACGTGCGGACGGAGCTCCTCGTCGCGTGGCTCCTGCTCGCGGACCGCCGCATGGAGCTCGCCTTCGAGCCGTACGGCTCGGCGAAGGGAGGCCCGGACTTCCGCGTCACGATGCGCGGCCAGGCGCCCTTCAACCTAGAGGTGACCCGACTCCGCACGGCTGCCGACGACGAGCGCATCGCCGATCAGCTGCTGACCAAGCTCCGCCAGCTGCCGCCAAGCGTCGCGAACGCCGTGCTCGTGGCGGTGGGCCTCGATCGCGCCGAGTCGGTGAACCTGGCGGCCATGATGCGGCGGATCCGCGCCCGCGCCGACGCGAAGGACGAGCCGTTCTTCATCAGCCGCGGATTCGAGGGCACGAAGGACTTCTACCAGCGCTTCCTCCGGTTGGGGGGCGCGTTCCTCTTCAGCGACGCGGCAATGGGCGTGTCGCGGGCGGCGCTGTGGACGAATCCCTCGGCCGGCATCGCGCTCCCGGAACGAGCGGCCCGCGTCAGCCTGGAGCTTCTGCAGGGATAGGCTGGCTGGGCTCGCCGATGAATTCGGCGCACAGAGTCGGTCCAAACAGCGATCAAATCGTCCAGCCAGAGGTGCACGTGGATTCATGGAACGGTGGCATCGCTGCCATCACGCTCTTCGTCGAGGACCTTGAAGCGGCAAGGGAGTTCTATCGCGCGGTCTTCGAGCTCTCGATCCACTACGAGGACGACGAGTCCGCAGTCTTCAAGTTCGGCGAGACGCTCATCAACCTCCTGAAGGCGGACGCCGCGCACGAGCTAATCGAGCCGGCCGAAGTCGGGCAGCCAGCCGGCGGCGCACGGATGCAGTTCACCCTGCATGTCGCCGATGTGGACGCCGCGTGCGCGGAGCTCCAGCGTCGGGGCGCGAGACTCCTGAATGGGCCGATGGATCGGCCATGGGGCATCCGCGCCGCCAGCTTCCAGGACCCGGCGGGGCACATCTGGGAAGTCGCGGCTTGACGTCGATTGGCCGCCGACAGCGAGAGACACTGACAAGCCAAAGGAGAGCGATCGATGCAGACGCTATATCCCTGCCTGTGGTTCGATGGCAAGGCGGAGGAGGCCGCCGAGCTCTACACCTCGCTCCTGCCCGACAGCCATATCGATAGGGTGTGGCGCTCCCCCGCCGACACGCCCAGCGGTCCGGCCGGAATGGTGATGACCGTCGACTTCACGCTCGCTGGCCAGCACCTGCAGGCCCTCAACGGCGGCCCCGAGTTCCGGTTCAACGAGGCCGTGTCCTTCGTAATCGAGTGCGACGGGCAGGCAGAGGTGGATCGGCTCTGGGACGCGCTGACCGCCGACGGCGGCGAGCCTGGCCCCTGCGGGTGGCTCAAGGACCGATACGGGCTGTCATGGCAGATCGTGCCGACGGAGCTCAACCGGCTGGTGCAGGACCCCGATCCGGAGCGTGCCCGGCGCGCGATGGAGGCGATGCTGCAGATGGGCAAGATCGACGTCGAGCAGCTGCGCCGCGCCGCTGACGGAGCCTGATCCGGCGGTCATACTCGGCGGGCATGACGGATCGATTCCCGACGCCTGACATGGCGCTCACCCACATCCTGGTGGTGACCGACGTCGAACGGTCGCGCCACTGGTATGGCGAGGTGCTGGGGGCGGAGCTCTACCGCGAGTACGGCGGAACCTCCGCCGTCTTTTCCTTCAACGGCTCGTGGCTCCTGCTGGTGACCGGCGGCGATCCAACCCCCGACAAGCCGACGGTCACGCTGGCGCCGCCGTCGAACGTGGACCGGGTCGATCATCTCTTCACGATCCGCGTGCCAGATTGCCAGTCGGCGTACCAGGCGCTGGTGGCCCGCGGCGCGACGTTTCTGACGCCACCGGTCACGAACGGCGCCGAGACCCGAGCCTTCCTGCGCGACCCGGACGGTCACCTCTTCGAGATCAGCGAGTACCGGCCGGCGTGACGCATCGGCTCACGAAGGAGCGGGCCCGTCGGATCGCGATCCGCGCGCAGGCGCTGGACGCCGACCGTCCGGACGGGGTGGTGTCGCTCGTGGAGCGGCTGACGCTGCTTCAGATCGACCCCACCGCGGCGATCGCGCCGTCCGCCGACCTCGTGGCCTGGAGCCGACTCGGCCAGTCCTACCGGCCCGATGACCTGCAGCGTGCGGTCGAGGTGGACCGCACGCTGTTCGAGTACGACGCCACCATCCGGCCCATCCGCGACCTGGGCGTCTTCCTGGCCGGGGCTTCGGAGCGCCCCCGGTACGAACGCACCCGGCAGTGGCTGGAGGTCAACGACCGTTTCCGGCGCGACATCCTGTCGAAGCTGGCCGCATCCGGACCGATCACCTCGCGGCAGATCCCGGACACCTCGGTCGTGCCGTGGCCGTCGAGCGGCTGGACGAACAACCGCAACACCACGCAGATGCTCGAGATCCTCATGCTCCGCGGGGAGGTGGCCATCGCCGGACGCGTCGGACGGGAGCGCCTCTGGGACCTTCCCGCACGCGTCTACCCCGCCGACGTCGAGATCCCATCCGTCGAGGAGGCGACGCGCCGGCGCAACGAGCGACGCCTGGCGTCGCTGGGGATCGCGCGGGCGAAGACGAGGGCCACGCCCATCGAGCCGGTGGACGTTGGCGAGGTCGGCGAGCCGGCCGAGGTGGAGGGCGTGAAGGGCCGATGGCGCGTGGACCCTGCGGCCCTCGGCGACGACTTCACCGGGCGCACCGCCCTCCTCTCGCCGTTCGATCGGCTCATCCACGATCGCGTGCGGGCGCTGGAGCTGTTCGATTTCGACTACACGCTGGAGATGTACAAGCCCGCGGCCAAGCGCCGGTGGGGCTACTACGCTCTGCCGATCCTCCACGGGGACCGGCTGGTCGGAAAGCTCGACGCCACCGCCGACCGCGAGTCATCGGTCCTGCGCGTGAATGCCATCCACGAGGACATCCCGTTCACCCCCGCGATGGCGCGCGCCATCGACGACGAGATCGATCAGCTTTCGGCGTGGCTAGGCCTTTCCGATGTAGCTCGAGGAGCGAAGCCATGAACCTGACCGATGTGCTGGCCATCATCTTCGCCCTGACGACGGCTCTCGTGGTGGGCTTCCAGCTCGCGCTCGCGCTCGGGGCACCGTGGGGCGAATACGCGATGGGCGGCGCCTTCCCCGGCCGGATGCCGCCGGCCATGCGGGCGGCGGGGGTCGTCCAGGCTGCCATTCTCGCCGGCCTGGCTGTCGTTGTGATCTCGGGTTCTGGGCTGGCGGTGCCCGGGATCGTGGACCGCTGGCCATGGCTCGCCTGGGTGCCGGTCGCGGTCTCGGCGCTCGCCGTTCTTCTCAACGCGTCGACCCGCAGCCGGGGCGAGCGGCGCATCTGGCTGCCGGTGGCGATCGTCCTCCTTGGCTGCAGCCTGGGCGTCGCGCTTTAGCTGGACCCGTGACGCGTGGTGGCAGGTGGCCGTTTCTGACATGCGCTGTCAGGGATCGGCCCCACCGTGATGGCCGTCGGGGAAATTGGCCGCCCGTGGACTCCACCGAACAGGAGGAACTGAATGAAGGCTGACGATATCCGCTGGCTCTTCGCGTACGACCGATGGGCGACGCGCAGGCTGCTGGCCGTCCTGGACGGCGTCGATCCCGGGGTGTGGGCGCGAACGGAGGTCGTGGACGAGCGTGGCCTCGGCGGGATCATGGTCCACCACCTGGGAGCCGCGCAGCGCTGGCGGATCTCGCTCCAGACGCAGGGCGCCCAGGACGGCCCGGAGCCTGAGCTCGAGCCGCTGCCGACGGTGGAGGAGCTCAAGCAGCGCTGGGAGGCAGAGTGGGAGGCCGTCGATGCCTGGCTGCCGACCCTCAGCGACGGATTCGTGGCCTACGTCCACGACGGTGTGCCGGTCTGGCAGATGCTGGCGCACGTGGTGAACCACGGCACCCAGCACCGCTCGGAGGCCGCGGCGCTGCTCACCGCCGACGGCCGATCCCCTGGCGAGCTGGACATGATCTTCTTCGCCGAGGAGCTTGCCGCGGCGGGCACCGGCAGCGGCACCTGACAAGCCGAGCACCGAGCTGTGGTTGCTGCCGGACGAGGGCCACAGCTCGGTCCTGCGTCGGGCTCCGGATGCCCTGGCCTGGCTGGTGGCGCGAGCCGACCACGGGGAGTAGGTGCCCGCGAGACTCTCAGGCGGAGGTATCGGTCCATGGAGTTCAAGCTGGAGGTCATCGTTCTCCCGGTCTCGGATGTCGACCGGGCGAAGGCGTTCTACGAGGGCATTGGGTTCCACCTCGACGTCGATCACCGGGCAAGCGACGAGTTCCGCGTCGTCCAGCTGACGCCAACCGGATCGGCCTGCTCGATCACCTTCGGCATCGGCATCTCGCAGAGCGAGCCGGGGAGCTACCAGGGCCTGCACCTGGTGGTGACCGATATCGAGGCCGCGCACGCGTGGCTCTCCGAGCGCGGCGCCCCGGTCAGCGAACCGTTCCACTTCGGCCCGCAGGGCCAGGCGCCCGGCCTGCACCCGGAGCGGGTCGACTACGGCACGTACCTCTCCTTCAACGACCCCGACGGCAACGGTTGGCTGGTTCAGGAGGTCCACCACCACGCCCGCTGAGGCCGCACTTTTGGCAGTTACTGAAACTTCAGAACTCGTGTAATATCGCCGCCGATGCGACCCGAGCCGCTGCACCCAACAGAGCCCCTTGCCCGCTTCGTGGAGGACGTCGCGTCCTTCATGGCCTTCCGCGGGCTGCCTCGCATGGCGGGGCGGCTGTGGGCCACCCTGCTGGTGGCCGACCCGCCACAGATGACCGCGGCGGAGCTCGCGGCGAGCGTCCACGCCAGTGCGGGGTCGGTCAGCACCATGACGCGGCTGCTGATCTCGCTCAACCTGGTGCAGCGTATCCGACGGCCCGGCGAGCGGGCCGACCGGTTCTGGATTCCGCCCGAGGCGGTGACTGCGGTGCTGGCCACCCAGATGGGCGCGGTCCGCACCGCCCGCGAGCTGTTCGATCGTGGCATCGACGCGCTCGCCAACAAGCCGCCGCCGGCGCAGGCGCGCGTGCGCGAGCTGCGCGACATGTGGGCGTTCTGGGAGCGGGAGCTCCCCGCTCTCACCGAACGATGGGTTGAATCTCGAAAGGAATCGGCAGGCAATGGAGACCGTCATCCGGACGGAGGGGCTGACTAAGCAGTACGGCAGCCACCGCGGCATCATCGACGTGGACCTGGAGGTCCGCGAGGGGGAGATCTTCGGCTTCCTCGGCCCCAACGGGGCGGGGAAGACCACCACCATGCGCATCCTGCTCGACCTGATCCGGCCGAGCGGCGGACGGGCCGAGGTGTTCGGCCTGGATGCGACCCGCGACGCGGTGGCGATCCACCGGCGCGTGGGCTACCTGCCCGGTGAGTTCGACCTCTACGACCGGCTCACCGGCTGGCAGACGATCGCGTACTTCGGCAACCTGCGCGGGGGCGTGGATCGCGAATACGTGAAGCGCCTGACCGACGCACTGGACCTGGACCCGAGCCGGCGCTGGCGCGAGTACTCGCGCGGCAACAAGCAGAAGGTCGCGCTGGTGGTGGCGCTCCAGCATCGGCCGGACCTGCTGATCCTGGACGAGCCGACCTCCGGCCTCGACCCGCTGATCCAGCAGTCGTTCTTCGAGCTGGTGCGCGAGGCGAGGGGCGAGGGGCGCACGGTCTTCCTGAGCTCGCACATCATCGACGAGGTGGATCGCACCTGCGACCGGGTGGCGATCATCCGCGAGGGACGCCTGGTGCAGGTCGACCGCGTCGAGGCGGTGCGGCAGCTGGCCTTCCACCACGTGGAGCTCCAGTTCGCGGCGCCCGTGAGCGGCGAGCTGTTCACGGGCATCGACGGCGTCAGCCGGGTCGCGGCCGACAACGGCCGTGTGACCATGCGCGTCGCTGGTCCGATCGGCCGCGTGATCGAGGTGGCCGCGGCGCATCGGCTGGTGGACGTCATCAGCCGCGAGCCGAACCTGGAGGATGTCTTCCTGGCCCAGTACGGGCACGGGACCGAGGAGCCCACCGAGGAGCCCACCGATGACCGCTGAGGCAGTCGCGCTGCGCTCCGTGCCGCAGCGGCCCTCGCTCACCGCTCGCCTGCTGGGCCTCGGCAGCGTTTTCGGGAAGGCCATGCGCGACGGTCGGCGCGCAATGCTCATCTTCGGCAGCCTAGCCGGCTGGATGATGTTCGTCGGCGGCGCGGCCATGGCAGCCGAATGGAACACCCTTGAGTCCCGCCTGGCCCTGCAGCAGCAGATGGACCTGTTGCCGGACGTGCTGGTGGGACTGCTGGGCCAGCCCCTGGGCCTCGAGACGCTGGGCGGCTTCCTGTCCTGGCGCTTCGGCAACATCATGGCGCTGATCCTGGGGCTGTGGTCAGTGCTGGCACTCTCGTCGACGCTGGCCACCGAGGCGCGGCGCGGGACGCTCGACTTCGTGGCCGCCTCGCCGGTGGCGCGGCGGCACATCGCCGCGCAGAAGGCTGGCGCCCACGTGGCCCTGGTCGCCGGGGCGATGCTGATGGCATCGGTCCTGACCTGGCTGGCGACCATCGTGTTCGCGGCGCTTCCCGGAGACGAGGTGGCATTCGGAACAGCGCTGGCCCACTACGCGCTGACCGGCCTGCTGATGCTGGTCGGTGGTGGTGCCGCCTTCGCCACGGCGCCGATCCTGGGCCGAGGCCGCGCGCTGGGCGTCGGGATGCTCGTCCTGTTCGGCGGGTTCCTGGTCAACGCCTACGCCACCGGCATCCCGGTGCTGGAGGCGCTGCGACCCCTCTCC
>DASUSP010000337.1:0-2501 GCA_036375035.1 Candidatus Limnocylindria bacterium | reverse complement strand
CAGCTGCTCGAGTCGCTGGCTGAGGGTGCTCATCGGTCCATCTGCATCATCGGCGATAAACGAACGACCCCGCTCCGCAATGGAGCAGGGCCGAGGGGCGCCGGCGTCACGCGGACGCCGGCTAGCTGGTAAAGGAGGACTTGGCCGTCTCGACCATGGTCGCGAAGGCTGCGGGCTCGCGGACCGCCAGGTCGGCGAGGACCTTGCGGTCGACCTCCACCCCGGCGGCCTTCAGGCCGGCGATGAAGCGCCCGTACGGCAGCCCGTTCTGGCGCGAAGCGGCATTGATGCGCTCGATCCACAGCCGGCGCATGTCGCGCTTGCGGCTCTTGCGGTCGCGGTAGGCGTAGACCAGGGCGTGGAACAGCGCCTCGCGCGCGGGGCGGACCAGCGTGGATCGGGTGCCGCGACGACCGTGCGCCTGGGCCAGGAGCCGCTTGTGGCGCTTGTGGGCGGCGACGCCGCGCTTGACTCGTGCCATTCGCTCAGCCCTTGCTCGCGTACGGCATCAGCCGCTCGAGCTGCTTCTCGTGGGTCTTCGAGACGACGGCCTTGCCGGCGTACCGACGCGTGCGGCGGCTCGACTTGATCTCCAGGTGATGGCCGCGCCACGCCTTGGGCCGGACCCACTTGCCCGACCCGGTCTTCTTGTAGCGCTTGGCCGTCCCCTTGTGGGTCTTCATCTTCGGCACTGTCTTATCCCTGCTCCGCCGGCTTCTTCTCGTCTGGCTCGGGGCCCGGCTCGACCGTGGCGGTCGGTGCCTGTCCCTTGGCGGCGAGCTTGTCGCCGATCGTCTCTCCGCCCTCCGGCGGTTGCTCGGGCTGCTGCGCCGCGGCCTCTCCGGCCGCTTCGCCCTCGCCTCTCTTGTCTGCCCGCTTCTCGAGCGGGGCCATCACGATGTACAGGTTCCGGCCTTCCATGAGCGGCTGCCGCTCGATGGTGCCGTGCTCGGCGAGCATCTCCGCCGCTCGCATCAGCAGGTCGCGCCCCAGGTTGGCGTGGGTCATCTCCCGACCACGGAACTGTACCGTGACCTTGACCCGGTCGCCCTCGTCGAGGAACTCGGCCGCCCGGCGGGCCTTGGTTCGCAGGTCGTTGACGTCGATCTTGACCCGGAGCCGGATCTCCTTGAACGTCTGCGACTTCTGCTTCTTCTTCGCCTCGCGCTCCCGCTTTTGCAGCTCGTACTTGTACTGCCCGTAGTCGAGGATGCGGCAGACCGGGGGGACTGCGGTGGGCGCCACCTCGACGAGGTCGAGCCCCTTCTCCTGTGCCAGCGCCAGCGCCCTGAAGGTCGGCATCACGCCGAGCTGCTGGCCTTCATCGTCGATGACCCGCACCTCTCGGATCCGGATCATCTCGTTGACTCGCAGGTCCCTTGCTATGGTCCGTCCACTCCTTCAACAACAAGGCCACCGGCCGAGACGGACAGGTGGCCACATCCATGCGCAAACGCCGTGGAATCTTACACCGATGCGGCCCGGTTGTCACGATGGGATCTCCGGCGGTGCCGGCTGCGCATCGGTCAGGCGGGGTACACGTAGAACACGGCGACCTGCCGCCCGTCGGGATCGGCGATGCGGAACGAGCGCATGCCCTCCCATCGGTCTCCCGTCGGAGGTGCCAGCACGGCGAAGCCGCGCTGGGTGAGCTCCTGCGCCCAGGCGTCAACCTCCCCGACAGTGTCGACCCGGAATCCGATCTGGATCCCGTCGCGGGTGGCGCGCTCGCCGCGCCGGAAGCTGAGCTCGAAGCCACCCAGCTCCAGGTCCACGCCGGTCTCGTCGCCGGCGCGGCGCCGGAAGCCGAACGCCGACTCGTAGAACTCGGCGGCCCGCAGCGGATCGGTGGAGCGCAGGGCCAGCTGCCCCACGCCGCGCATCTTGCGCATGCCTACGAGGACATTACTCGGAGGTCGCCTCGGTCGACTCATCCGAGTAGGGCCATAGCTCGCGACGCTCGGCGCGCTCGCGCAGGCCGGCCACGAACTCGGCGAGCGGCACGCCCTGCGAGGATTCACCGGTGCGCAGCCGCGGGGAGACGGCGCCGGCCTCGGCGTCTCGGTCGCCGACCACCACCATCACGGGGATCTTCTGCTCCTGCGCGTCACGCAGCTTGGCCTGCATCCGTTCCGAGCGATCGTCGACCTCGGCGCGGAGTCCCGCCTCGTCCAGGGCCAGCCGCACCGACTCGGCATACTCGATGTGGCGGTCCGCGATCGGCACCACCATGACCTGGACGGGCGCCAGCCACAGCGGGAACGCTCCGGCGTAGTGCTCGGTGATGATGCCGGTGAAGCGCTCGAAGCTGCCGTAGATGGCGTAGTGGATGATCACCGGTCGCTCGAAGCCGCCGTCCGCCGCCCGGTACTCCAGGTCGAACCGCTGCGGGAGCTGGTAGTCCAGCTGGATGGTGGCCAGCTGCCACTCGCGGCCCAGCGCATCATCGATGAACACGTCGATCTTCGGCGCGTAGAACGTCGCGCCGCCGGGATCCACCT
>DASUSP010000336.1:0-2586 GCA_036375035.1 Candidatus Limnocylindria bacterium | reverse complement strand
CCGGATCGACTTCGACGAGGTCGAGGCCCTGGCGACGGAGCACAAGCCGAAGCTGATCATCGCCGGCGGGTCGGCCTATCCGCGGTTCTGGGATTTCGCGCGCTTCCGCCAGATCGCCGATTCGATCGGGGCCATCTTCATGGTCGACATGGCGCATTTCGCCGGGCTGGTGGCGGGCGGCGCCCATCCGTCGCCCTTCCCGCACGCCCACGTGGTGACGACGACCACGCACAAGACCCTGCGCGGGCCGCGCGGGGGCATGATCCTCACCAACGACGAGGCCATCGCCAAGAAGGTCAACTCGGCCATCTTCCCGGGCTTGCAGGGTGGACCGCTGATGCACGTCATCGCCGCCAAGGCCGTCGCCTTCCACGAGGCCATGTCGGAGGGCTTCCGCGCCGATCAGCGCGCCACCGTGTCGAATGCCCAGACGCTCGCCTCCGCCCTGGCCGATGCCGGGGCCTCGATCATCTCCGGCGGCACCGACAACCACCTGATGCTCGTCGACGTCCGGCCCCTGGGCGTGAACGGCAAGGAGGCCGATGCGGCCCTCGGCGAGGTCCAGATCACGGTGAACAAGAACACGATTCCCTACGACCCGGAGAAGCCGATGATCGGCTCCGGGATCCGCGTGGGCACGCCGGCCGTCACCTCGCGCGGGATGCGCGAGGACGAGATGCGCTCGATCGCGCAGCTGATCGTGGATGGCATCGCGGCCCGGGGAGACGCCGATGCGCAGGCCGCCATCCGGCAGCGCGTCGCCGCCATCACCGACCGGTTCCCGGTCCCCGGCCTGCCGGCCACTCGCTCCAGGGCCGACGTCCCCGCCTGATCATCTGGCGCACCGGTATCGGTGGGGTCGGTCGCTCTCGTCCGATACTGCCACCCTCCGGAAGCGTTACCGGCCGAATGTGCCCGACGGCCCGCCCACGCGAGCGTGGCTCGACCGTCGAGGCGGGCCTGCGCGCGCGTAACGTGCTCGTGCGAGGGCGAAATCCAATCTGGCGCCTGCTGCGTCGCATACCGCGCGCCACGGGAGCATTGTCCAGGTCCGCGCCGCTGCGCCGGTCCGGCAGGCCGCCGATGGGCACGATCGGGGAGGCTCGGCTATACTCGCGGCGTCCGACCGCTGTGAGTCGAACTCAACATGACACAACAACGGCAGAGCTTCGGGCCCGGCAAGGTGCTGGCCCAGGTGACGCTCATCGTGGCCCTGCCGCTGGTCGGAGGGGTGATCGCCGGTCTCGTCGCTGACGGGGCGCTGGGGACCTCGCCCCTCTTCGTGTTGAGTGGGCTCGTGATCGGCACCCTCGTCACCGCCGTCTGGCTGCGCTGGTTCATCACGACCAACATGAGCCGTCTGCGCCGCGAGGAGCCTGCGGTCGGTCCCGGAGCGGAGCAACATGAGCAATCGACAACCGAACGGACCTGAGCCGCGACCCGGCCCGGTCGCACGGCCCCCGCAGTGGGGCATGGTGCTCGACCTGGGGATGCGTCTCGGTCTGGCGGTGGTCATCGGCGTCGTCGGTGGCGTCCTGCTGGACGGCTGGGCCAACACCGGGCCGCTGTTCACCCTGATCGGGGTGGCGGTCGGCATCGGCGCCGCGATGTACTCCATCTGGGACGTGGCCCGACACCAGATGAACTCGCGCTAGCACACGAAGAGGACCCTGCGTGCCTGAGGAAGCCGCCGAACACGGCGAGAGCCTGATCCACGTCGCGATCAAGGCCGAGACGCTGTTCCATCTCGGCCCCATCGCCGTCACCAACAGCATGGTCGGCACCCTGATCGTGTTCGTGCTGCTGTCGTCGCTGGCGTGGTGGGCCTCCCGCAACCACGGGGTCGTCCCGACCCGGCTCCAGTCGCTGCTGGAGTTCCCGGTCGAGTTCCTCGCCGGCATCGTGCGCGGGCAGCACGCCACCCGATGGCGCTCCGTCCTGCCGCCGGTCCTGGCGATCTTCCTCATCGTGCTGTTCAGCAACTACGTCGGCCTGCTGCCGGGCGTGGGCACCATCGGCGTCCACACCATCGAGGACGGCCACGAGGTGGTCGTGCCGCTCATCCGGCCCGCATCGGCGGATCTGAACTTCACGCTGGCGCTGGCGCTCATCGCCTTCGTCCTGTTCGTCAGCTGGGGCATCCGCGCCAACGGCGTGAAGGGCTACCTGAAGGAGACCTTCGTCGCCAATCCGCCGTACATGACGCCGCTCATGACGCCGATCCACATCGTCAGCGAGCTCAGCCGCATCATCAGCCTGTCGATGCGACTCTTCGGCAATGTGTTCGCCGGCGAGATCCTGCTGGCGGTCATGCTGGCCCTCACGTTCGCGATCGTCCCGGTCGCCTTCCTCGGGCTCGAGATGATCTTCGGCGCGGTGCAGGCGCTCGTCTTCGCGCTGCTCACGCTGACGTACATCACCCTGGCCACCGCCGGACACGGTGGCGGCCACGACGAGGCCGATGAGGCCCACGCCGGCCACGACGCCGATGACGTGGCGCTCCGCGCCGGCGCCCATTGACCGCCCATTTGATTCGGAACACCACAACCATGGGAACGCTCTCCCCACACGAAGAGCACCAGGAGG
>DASUSP010000335.1:0-4330 GCA_036375035.1 Candidatus Limnocylindria bacterium | reverse complement strand
CCTGTACGACGTGATCTACAAGCTGACCGATGACGTCGGCGCGGCCCTGCAGGGCATGCTGGCGCCCAAGCTGGTGGAGCAGGTCGAGGGGCACGCCGAGGTGCGGATGGTCATCAAGGCCGGCCGCGCCGGCAACGTGGCGGGCTCCTACGTGACCGACGGCCGCATCGTGCGCGGCGGTCAGGTCCGCCTCTTCCGGGGGGGCGCACAGGTGGCGGAGGGCCGCATCGAGTCGCTCAAGCGCTTCAAGGACGACGTGCGCGAGGTGGCGATGGGTTACGAGTGCGGCATCGGCCTCTCGATCGAGGACATCGCCGAGGGCGACGTGATCGAGTGCTTCCAGATGGTGGCGGAGCAGGCCTGACCGTCCATGAGCCAACGCACCGACCGGCTGGACAGCCAGATCCAGCAGGAGCTGATGGACCTGCTGCAACGCGAGATGAAGGACCCGCGGGTGGGGTTCGCCACCATCACCCGCGTCGAGACCGCTCGCGACCTGGGCCACGCCCGGGTCTGGGTCAGCGTGTACGGGACCGATGAGGACCAGGCGCGCAGCCTGGATGCTCTGCGCGACGCCGCCCCGTGGCTGCGGCGGCGCCTCGGCGAGCGGCTGCATATCCGACACGTGCCGGAGCTGAGCGTGCGCCGCGACGAGTCGATCGAGACCGGTGACCGCGTCCTGCGCCTGCTGCGGGAACTCGAGGACGAGCGCGGCGAGCCTGGCGAGCCCGGCGACGAGGAGACGGCCGGGTGAGAGAGGTCGTCGAGCTGCTGCGCGGCGCGGAGCGTGTGACGGCCATCTGCCACGAGAACCCCGACGGGGACACGCTCGGCGCGGCCATCGCCATCGCCATCGCCGCCGAGCGGCTGGGCAAGCAGTCCGAGGTGGTCAGCGGCGACCCGCCGCCCGCGTTCCTGGCCGTGCTGCCGCGGGTCCGCGGCGTCCGCCGCGCGCCGCAGCTCGAGCCGGACCTGGCCGTGATCGTCGACACCGGAGACCTGAAGCGGACCGGGAGGGTGGCCGCGGAGCACGGCGACTGGCTCTCGCGGGCCACGATCGCGGTGATCGACCACCACGTCTCGAACGCGGGCTTTGGCGCGGCCAACTGGGTCGATCCGGAGGCCGCGGCCACTTGCGAGATGGTTGCCCTGATGCTGCCCGAGCTGGGCGTGGAGCTCGACGCGGAGCTGGCCACCGCACTGCTGACCGGCATCGTGCAGGACACCCACACGTTCGCGCACCCCAACGCCACGCCCCGCACCCTGCGGGTGGCGGCCGAGCTGGTGGAGGCCGGCGCGCCGCTGTCGCGCCTGAACCGGGCCGTGTACGCCGACAAGCCGTTCAGCACGCTGGCCCTGTGGGGGCGCATGCTGAACTCGATCGAGGAGCGCTGCGAGGGGCGCATTGTGCACGCCTCGATGACGCTCGAGATGCTCCGCGAGACCGGCGAGCAGCCGAACGCGTCGGAGGGTTTCGTGGACCTGCTGGGGTCGACGAAGGCGGCCGACATCACCGTCCTGTTCAAGCAGGCAGAGCCCGGCAGCATCCGCGTCAGCGTCCGCACCACCGAGCGGGCCGATGCTGTGGCGATCACATCGGCCTTCGGCGGGGGAGGCCATGCCCGCGCGGCGGGGTGCACCGTTGAGGCACCGATCGAGATCGCCCGCGAGCTCGTCCTGGCGGAATGCGAGCGCGAGCTCGCCCGGGGCGATGCTGGGAGTCGTTAACCTCGACAAGCCGGTCGGCCCGACCTCTCACGACATGGTCGGCCTGCTGCGCCGCCTCACCGGCACCCGACGCATCGGCCACGCCGGGACGCTCGACCCCCTGGCGTCGGGCGTGCTGCCCATCCTGGTCGGGGCGGCAACCCGCTTCAGCCAGGAGCTGACCGGCGGGCGGAAGCGCTACGACGCCGTGGTGCGGCTGGGCCTGCGCTCGGCCACCGACGACGCCGAGGGCGTCCTCGAGCCCGGGGGACCGCCCCCGGACCCCGCCGCGGTCGAGGCGGCGATCCCGGGCTTCGTCGGCACGTTCGAGCAGCGGCCCCCGGCCTTCTCCGCACGCAAGTCGGGCGGCCGCACCGCGCACCGGGCCGCCCGGGCCGGGGCCCCACTGGACGTCCCACCGCGTCGCGTGACGGTCGACTCGATCGAGGTGCTGGGATATGCCGAGGGCGACGGCTGGCTCGACGTGCGCCTCGACGTGCGCTGCGGGCCGGGGACCTACGTCCGCTCGATCGCCCGGGACCTGGGCGATCGGCTCGGCTGCGGCGGCCATTTGGCCTCGCTGCGGCGCACAGAGGCCGCCGGCCTGCGGGTGGAAGATGCGATCACGCCGGCGACCCTCGAGGCGCTGGCCGCCGAGGGGCGGCTCGCCGAGGCGGTCCTGCCGGTCGCCGACCTGCTGCCGCTGCCGCGCCTGGCGCTATCCGCCGAGGATGCATCCCGCTTCCGGCACGGGTCGCCGGTGCGCCTGGAGGCAGCGGCGATCGCGCCCGGGCGCCATGCCGTCCTGGCCGACGGTGAGCTGCTGGGGACCGGCAGCCTTGTCGGCGACATGCTGCGGCCCGAGAAGGTGCTGGCGCCCGAGGCTGAGGTGAGCGCGTGAGGACGGCGCCCCAGGCCATCGGGCTGGACGAACTGCCGCACATCGGGCCCGCCGTCGTCTCGCTCGGGGTCTTCGACGGGGTGCACCGCGGTCACGCGGCGCTGCTGGACGCCACACGGCAGGCTGCGGGGGAGCGGGGGGCCGCATCGGTGGCGCTTGTCTTCGACCCGCCGCCGGACGAGGTCCTGCGGCCGGGGAGCCGCGTCCCGCGGCTTGCTCCCTTGCCGACCGTGCTGCGGCGGATCGTGGGCGACCACGGCCTGGACCACGCGCTGCCGCTGCGCTTCGACGACGAGCTGCGGCAGCACCCGGCCGAGACGTTCATCGAGGAGCTGGCGCCAGCAATCGAGCTGCGCGGCCTGGTGATGTCGCCGGAGAGCGCCTTCGGGCGCGGCCGGGGCGGGACGGTCGAGCGCATGCGTCAGCTCGGGTCGGGGGTTGGCTTCGAGGTGATCACCGTGGACCCGGTGGTGGTCGATGGGGCGCCGGTGAGCTCCACCCGCATCCGGGCGGCCATCGCCGACGGGGACGTGGCGGCGGCCATGGCCATGGGCTATCCGCCTCGCCTTGAGGGCACCGTGGTGCCCGGCGATCGTCGCGGTCGGCAGCTGGGCTTTCCCACCGCCAACCTGGCCTTCGACTACCTGCCGGCCATGCCGCCGCTGGGGATCTACGTCGGGCTGGTGGCCGTCCCGGAGCGGAACGTGGGGCCAGGCCACCCGGCGCTGGTCAGCGTCGGCGTCCGGCCCACCTTCCACGACGAGGGCGTTGTGCTGGTCGAGGCCTACCTGCTCGACTATGACGGGGACCTGTATGGCGCGCAGTTGGCGCTGGACCTGCTGACGCGGCTCCGCGACGAGCGTCGCTTCGCCGACGTGGACGCCCTGGTCCACCAGATGCGCCGCGACGAGGCCGAGGCGCGGGCGCTGCTGGGCATCGGCTGACGGACGCCAGGGTGCGGGAGAAGCGCCCGTCTGGTAGCATTCGAGCGTTACGGAAAGGAAAGTGGAGGAATCTGTGCCGCTCGCCAAGGACGCGAAGAGCGCGATCGTCGACGACTACGCAACGCACGAGGGGGACACCGGATCTCCCGAGGTGCAGATCGCGCTGCTCACCGAGCGGATCAAGTCGCTGACGGAACACCTGCGCAGCTACCCGAACGACAATCACTCGCGGCGCGGCCTGCTCAAGCTGGTCGGACAGCGCCGCCGGTTGCTGGCCTACCTCGTTCGCAACGACGTGGACCGCTACCGCCAGGTGATCAGTCGCCTCGGACTGCGCCGCTAGCAGCATTCGGCATCGACCCAGGAGCCGTACCGGCCCTGGGTCATGTGTATCCGGACCGTCTGCCGATGGAGCGCCCTCACCGGCGCTCCGCAACGACCCCAACGCGTCCGTGAAGCCCCTCGCCGCCGCGCACCGTCGCGGGCCAGCGCGAGGCGAGCTCCGGACACCAACAACAAGCAATCGATGACCAACCTGGAGGAATCAGTGGCAATCAAGATGGAAGCCGAGATCGGCTCCCAGACCTTCTCGCTGGAGGCCGGCAAGCTCGCCGAGCAGGCCGACGGCGCCGTGCTCGTGCGCTACGGGGACACCGTCCTGCTGGCGACCGCCGTCTCGGCCGAGCCTCGCGAGGGGATCGACTTCTTCCCGATGACGGTCGACTACGAGGAGCGGATGTACGCCGCGGGCAAGATCCCGGGCGGCTTCATCAAGCGC
>DASUSP010000334.1:0-7990 GCA_036375035.1 Candidatus Limnocylindria bacterium | reverse complement strand
GGTCGAGCAGGCGCGTGAACGCCTCGGCGCACTCGTCGCGCGTGCCGCTGAGCGAGGCCTGCAGCGATTCCACCCCTCGGTCCTCCCAGGTCGCACCGACCCTGATCACGCCCTCTTCGACCGCCCGGGACGAACCAACGTTCAATCTTCGACCGGGGCGTTCGCCAGAGCCGGAGCGCCCGATCCGCCCATGCCGGCCCGCCTACTCTTGACATGCAACTGACAGGTTGCACAATAGACCGATGGCGCTGCCAGTCTTCGAGGCCCTGGCCGATCCCACCCGACGAGCCCTGCTCGACCGGCTTCGCGAGGATGGCCCCTGCTCGCTGACACGGCTGGCCGAGGACCGGCCGATCACCCGCCAGGCGGTGACCAAGCACCTGGCCGTCCTGGAGGCGGCGGGGCTGGTCGAGGCATGGCGCAGTGGACGGGAGCGGATGCACGCCCTGCGGCTCGAGCCTCTGCGTGACGTGGACGCCTGGCTGGCGCCCTATGCCGCGGCCTGGGACGTGCGGCTGGCCCGCCTGAAGGCACACCTCGAGGAGACTGACCGATGACCGATGCAACCACCACCACCACCACCACCGATTCCCTGGCGGCGATCGAACGAGCACTCGAACTGGATTCGTCGCGCTCGCGCGTCTGGCGGGCGATCACCGATGGCGCGGAGCTGGCGCGCTGGTTCCCGCAGCGCGCCGAGTGGGACCTGCGACCCGGGGGCACCGGCACCTTCTTCTGGGACGGCTACGGCGAGTTCCCGATCGAGGTGGTGAGCGTCGACGAGCCGCGCTACCTGGCCTGGCGCTGGGGGATGGAGTCGGACGAGGTGACGCTGGTCGAGTGGTGGCTCGACGAGCGGGCGGACGGCGGCACGACGCTGCGCATGCGCGAGTCGGGCTTCGCCACCGCCAGGCACCGCGCCGGCAACGACGAGGGCTGGACGGAGGAGCTGGCCGAATTGGTGGCGCTGCTGGAGCTTGAGGCCCCCTAGACCGTGTAGGTCTTGAGCGGCTCGGCGATCTCGAGCGGGCCGTCGTACACGGCGCCGGCCTCGGACATGGCCCACTCTCCGCCGTCCGGCAGCGGGATGTGGGTCAGGATCAGGCGCCTGGAACGGGCCGCCCGTGCGATCTCGGCCGCCTCGGACGGCAGCAGGTGGCCGCGGCTCTGCGGCTCCGGGTCGTCCTCGGCCAGGTCCCGGAGGGCGGCCTCGCACAGGAACAGGTCCGCGGTGTCGGCCAGGCGCGGCAGGGCGGGGCACGGACCAGCGTCGGCCGAGTAGGCGAAGATGCGCTCCGGGTCCTCGCCCTCGCCACGCGCGCTGACCCGGAAGCCCCAGGTGCGGACGAAGTGCTGGGTCTCATCGGGCTCAAGGCGGAGGTTGCCCAGCTCGATCGGACGCCTCCCGTCGTGCTCGACGAAGATGAAGCTCTTGTCGAAGAAGTTGGCGTACCCGGCACCCAGCGCCAGCTCCGACAACTGGGCCATCGATCCGGGCGGAACGATCACCAGCAGCCGCTTCTTGGCCACGTCGATCCACGGGTACGAGTAGCGCAGCGTGACGAGGTCCAGGCAGTGGTCGGTGTGCATGTGGCTGATGACCACCGCGTCCAGCTCGTCGGGCGTGTTGCGGCGCAGCAGCTGGGCCACCACCCCGGGACCGACGTCCAGCAGGATCCGCGAGCCCCCGCCCTCCAGCAGGTAGCCGGCACACGCCTCGCCGGGGTTGGGACGGGCCGGGGATCGGCCCAGGATGGTGAGTTGCATGTCCGCGCGATCTTAGGGCGAGCGTCGGGTCGCTCGTGTCAGATATGGGACAGGCTCGCGGTGGGCTGCGGTAGGGTGGCGCGCGTCAGAGCTGGTAGTGCAGCACGCGCTGCACGTGCAGCACGAGGGACCCCTGATGCGGCGCCCCTCCTGCCGGACCGCGGCTGCCGGGCCGGCTAGCGCCGCTCGATCGGGACGTAATCGCGGGTGGTGGGGCCGGTGTAGACCTGGCGGGGACGTCCGATCTTGGTGTCCCGGTCGGCGATCATCTCGCGCCACTGCGCGATCCACCCGGGCAGCCGCCCGATGGCGAAGCAGTTCGTGAACATGTTCTTGGGGAAGCCAATGGCCGCGTAGATCAGCCCCGAGTAGAAGTCGACGTTGGGGTACAGCTTGCGGCTGACGAAGTACTCGTCATTGAGGGCGACCTCCTCGAGCTTGAGGGCGACCTCGAACAGGGCCCCATCGGCCCCGGTGGCGGCCAGCACGCGCTCGGCGGCACGCTTGATGATCTTGGCGCGCGGGTCGAAGTTCTTGTAGACGCGGTGCCCGAAGCCGGGCAGCTTGAAGTTCGACTCCGGGTCCTTGGCCAGGGCCACGTACTTCGACACGTCGCCGCCGGACTTGACGATGCGCTCGAGGGTGTTGATCACGGCCTCGTTCGCGCCGCCGTGCAGCGGGCCCCACAGGGCGCTGATGCCGGCGCTGATGGAGGCGTACAGGTTGGCGTGCGCGCTGCCGACCATGCGCACCGTGGAGGTGGAGCAGTTCTGCTCGTGGTCGGCGTGCAGGATTAGCAGCAGGTCGAGCGCCTCGGCCACCTGGGGCTGCACCTCGTACGGCTCGGACGGTACGGCGAACATCATGTGCAGCAGGTTCGCGGCGTAGCCGAGATCATTGCGCGGGTAGACGTACGGCTGGCCGATGGCTTTTTTGAACGACCAGGCCGCCAGCGTCGGCAGCTTGGCGATCAGCCGCAGCGTGGTGATCTCGACCGCGTCGGGATCGAAGATCTCCCAGGAGTCGGGGTAGAAGGTGCTCATCCCCACGGTGCCGGAGGCGAGCACCGCCATCGGGTGAGCGTCGGCCGGGAAGGAGTCGAAGAAGTGGCGCATCTCCTCGCGGATGAGGGTGTGATGCGTGATCTCGCCGACGAACGCGTCCAGCTGCTCCCGTGACGGCAGCTCGCCGTAGATGAGCAGGTAGGCCACCTCCAGGAACGAGCTGTGCTCGGCGAGCTGCTCGATGGGGTAGCCGCGGTAGCGCAGGATCCCCTCCTCGCCGTCGAGGTAGGTGATCGCCGAGGTGCACGACCCGGTGTTGCCGTAGCCGATGTCCATGGTGATCAGGCCGGTCTCGGCACGGAGCCTGGAGATGTCGACCGCGGCCTCGTCCTCGCTGCCGCGGATGACCGGCAGCTCCAGCTCCTTGCCGTCGAAGCTGATGCGGGCGGTGTCGGATCGGGACACGGTCTCGGTCACGGCAGCAGGTCCTTCACGGCGTCGCGCTCCTCGATCAGCTCGTCCAGGGTGGCCCGGACCTTCCCGGCCGCCCACTCGCCGTGCTCGATGCCCTGCACGATCGAGACGCGGCCCGGTCCGCTGGCCCGCAGCGGGTAGCCGAAGACGATGCCTTCCGGCACGTCGTAGCCGGTCCCGTCGCCGGGGGCCGGGATGGCGGCACTGAACTGCTCGCCGGTGGGCTGGGTGATGTTGCGGACGGTGTCGACCACCGCGTTCGCCGCTGACGCCGCCGACGACTGGCCGCGCGCCTTGATGATCTCAGCGCCCCGCTGCTGGACGGTGGTCAGGAACTCGCCGCGGATCCACTCCTCGTCGTTGATGACCTCGGCGGCCGGCGCGCCGCCGATGGTGGCGTGGTACACGTCCGGGAACTGGGTGGAGGAGTGGTTGCCCCAGATCGCCAGGTTGCGCACCTCCTCGACCAGCACGCCGGCCTTCCCAGCCAGCTGCGTGCGACCCCGGTTCTCATCCAGCATGGTCATGGCGAACCAGCGGTCGCGCGGAATCTGCGGCGCGTTGGCCGCCGCGATCAGGCAGTTGGTGTTGCACGGGTTGCCGACCACCACCACGCGGACGTCCTCGGCGGCGTTCTCGGCGATGGCGCGCCCCTGGGCGGTGAAGATGCCGCCGTTGATGGTGAGCAGGTCCTTGCGCTCCATGCCGGCCTTGCGCGGGACAGCGCCGACCAGCAGCGCCCAGTTGGCTTCGCCGAAGGCCTCGGCCGGGTCGGCGGTGCGCACGATGCGCCGCAGCAGCGGGAAGGCGCAGTCCTCCAGCTCCATGGCCACGCCCTCCAGGGCGGGCAGGGCAGCCTCCAGCTCGAGCAGCTGCAGGTCCACGGTGGTGCGCGGCCCGAACATCTGGCCCGATGCGATGCGGAACAGCAGGGCGTAGCCGATCTGGCCGGCGGCACCGGTCACGGCCACCTTCACGTGGGTGTCGGACATCGGTCTGAGTGTAGCGCAGCGAGCGTGACGGGCCGGCCGCGGGGTGGCGCAGCCGCTGGCGCATCGGGCTGGCGCGTGGTAAGACTGTCGCCCGCGTGGAGGTTGTTAGCCAATGCCGACCATCGGGCAGCTCGGTTCCATGGGACCGATGGGCAAGCGCAGCACCGCCATCTACGGCGGCTCTCCATTCCCGCCCATCGCCGAGTTCGGGTTCCTCTCCGACTGCGAGACCGGGGCCCTGGTCGCGCCCAGCGGCAACGTGGAGTGGCTGTGTGCCCCGCGCTTCGACTCGCCCAGCTTGTTCGGCGCGATCCTGGACCGCGACGCCGGCGGCTTCCGGCTGGGCCCCGCCGACGTGATGGTCCCCGCCGCGCGGCGCTACCTGCCCGGCACGATGGTGCTCGAGACCAGCTGGGCCACCTCCACCGGCTGGATGATCGTCCGCGACGTGATGCTGATCGGGCCGTGGCGGGCGGAGGAGAGCCGATCCCGGTCGCAGCGCCGCGCCCCGACCGACTACGACGCCGAGCACATCCTGCTGCGCATGGTGCGCTGCGTGAACGGCGAGGTGCAGCTGGTCATGGACTGCGAGCCGCGCTTCGAGTACGGCCGCGTGTTCGGGAACTGGGCCTACACCGGCGACGGATACCGCCAGGGCATCTGCACCTGCTCACAGTCGGAGGTGGAGCTGACCCTCACCAGCGACATGAACATCGGCTTCGAAGGGCCCAAGGCCATCGCCCGGACACTGATCAAGGAGGGCGAGACGCGCTACGTGGCGCTGTCGTGGGGACTGCCGCAGGCCCCGGGCGACCCCCAGGAGGCCTACGACCGGCTGGTGTGGACGGCGCACCACTGGCAGCACTGGCTCGCGCGCGGCCACTTCCCGGACCACCCCTGGCGCAGCCACCTGGAGCGGTCGGCGTTGACGCTCAAGGGCCTGACGTACGCCCCCACCGGCGCCGTGCTGGCGGCGCCGACCACGTCGCTGCCCGAGACGCCCGGTGGCGAGCGCAACTGGGATTACCGCTACAGCTGGATCCGCGACTCCACCTTCGCCCTGTGGGGCCTCTACACGCTCGGATTCGACTGGGAGGCCAGCGACTTCATGTACTTCATCGCCGACGTGGCCGGGGGAGACGCCGACCTCCAGATCATGTACGGCATCGGCGGGGAGCGAGAGCTCACGGAGAAGACACTGCCGCACCTGTCCGGCTACGAGCGCGCCAAGCCGGTGCGCGTCGGGAACGGCGCCTACCGGCAGCGCCAGCACGACATGTGGGGCGCGGTGCTGGACTCGGTCTACCTGCACACGAGGTCCCGCGACCATCTCGACGAGTTCATCTGGCCGATCCTGCGACGGCAGGTGGAGGCCGCGCTGGAGCACTGGCGCGAGCCCGACCGCGGCATGTGGGAGGTGCGCGGCGAGCCGAAGCACTTCACCAGCTCCAAGATGATGTGCTGGGTGGCCGCCGACCGCGGGGCGCGCCTGGCGCGCATCCGGCAGGAGCACGAGCTGGCCGAGCGCTGGGAGGCGGCCGCGCAGGAGATCCACGACGACATCTGCGCGCGTGGGTTGGACGAGCGCGGCGTCTTCACCCAGCACTACGACACCGACGCGCTGGACGCCTCGCTGCTGCTCATGCCGCTGGTCCGCTTCCTGCCGCCCGAGGACGAGCGGGTGCGCGCCACGGTGCTGGCCATCGCCGAAGAGCTGACCGAGGACGGGCTGGTGCTGCGCTACCGAACCGACGAGACCGACGACGGCCTGTCCGGCGAGGAGGGCACCTTCACCATCTGCTCGTTCTGGCTGGTGTCGGCCCTGGTCGAGATCGGGGAGGTGGACCGCGCCCGACGCCTGTGCGAGCGCCTGCTCTCACTGGCCAGCCCGCTGGAGCTGTTCGGCGAGGAGATCGACCCGGAGACGGGGCGCCACCTGGGCAACTTCCCGCAGGCGTTCACCCACCTGGCGCTGATCAACGCGGTGATGCACATCATCCACGCCGAGGAGGTCGCCACCGAACCGATGGCACCCACCCCCGAGGCGCGCCGCTCACCGCTGGACGCGCGGACGCCGGAGCCCGAGGCGGAGCCGTCGCTATCGACACCGCAGCGCTCCTGGGAATCTGGGAATGGCCGGGGCGACGCGGCGCGCTGATCTCGTCCCCGCTTGATGACCGATCTATCGGTTCGAATGGCGCCGGGGACCCGAGTTGGGACACGGATTCACTGATCTATCGGTCGGGTTGACGCACAAGCGGTGCCCCGGGGCACGCCTCACGCTCACGGCTGACCGATAGACCGGTCGGGACGCGTCCCGGACGGCGGCTCAGGCCAATTCGTGACCGATAGATGCGCGACGGAGCGGGTCGGTCGACAGGAAGGCCTGGATCCGGGCGGCGAGATCGTCACGCGCCGCGCGGAAGGCGGCCAGCCGCACCTCCGCAGGGCCTTCCACGGCCGCCGGGTCGGGGATGCTCCAGTGCAGCTGGTTGGCGACGCTGGGCAGGGTCGGGCACGCCTCGCGCGCCTGGTCGCAGACGGTGATCAGCCAGTCGATCGGCTGGCCCAGGAAGGGCTCCAGCGTCTTGCTGGCCTGCCCTGAGATATCGATCCCCAGCTCGGCCATGACCTCGATCGCCTCGGGGCGTACGCGAGTGGCTTCGGTGCCCGCGCTGAGCGCCTTGTATCCGGCTCCCCCGGCGGCCCGCAGCAGGCCCTCGGCCATCTGGGATCTGGCGCTGTTGTGGGTGCACAGGAAAAGCACCCGCACCCGTCGGGGCGTCGTCATCGGTGCGTCAAGGCTAATGGACCGATGTCAAGGCAGCATCATCGGTCCATCAATGTCCACGTTGGGGATGAGATGTGGAAAACTGCGCCGGCGCCACCGAAAGTCGGGGATAAGGGGGCTTGCCGCGCCGCGGCGCCGGTCCGTATGCTGTGGTCGTCCCGAAGGGGCGGCCAACGGCACCGGAGATTGCATCAACGGTACCGGGGGCGGTTCCTTCGGGACATTTCGTTGCGCCCGCCCGGGCGGCTCATTCGCGGGTCAGGTCCCGCTGCAGGCGCCGCACAACCTCGGCGGTCTCGTCGCCCGGCTCGCGCCCCGGTTCCGACGACGGGCCGGCGAACGTGCCGAACTGCCGGTCTCCGGCATCCCCCAGCCCGGGCATGATGTAGCCGCGCTCGTTCAGCGCCCGGTCGACGGCGGCCACGTGGATGTCCACGTCGGGGTGCTGGCCGGAGAGCGTGGCCACTCCCTCCGGCGCGGCGATGAGGCTGACCTGCTTGATCCGCGAGGCACCCCAGGCCTTCAGGATGTCGACCGTCGCCGCCGAGGAGCCGCCGGTGGCCAGCATCGGGTCCAGGATCAGGCAGACCTGCACGGTGGCCGCGTCCGGCAGCTTGTTGTAGTACTCGACCGGCTTGAGGGTCCGCTCGTCACGGTACAGGCCGATGTGCCACACCTGCGCGGTCGGGATCAGCTCCAGCATGGCGTCGACCATCCCCAGCCCGGCGCGCAGGACCGGGACCAGGCCGATGCGCGGGTCGACCTCGGCGCCCTCCGTGGCCTCCAGAGGGGTCTCGACCTGGCGCGGCCGCGTGCCGAGGTCGGCCATCGCCTCGTAGCCGAGCAGCCAGGTCAGCTCCCGGACCAGCTCGCGGAACTTCTTGGTGTCGGTCCCCACGTCGCGCAGGATCGACAGCTTGTGCGCCACCAGCGGGTGGCGGCTGACGTGCAGGTTCGGGTAG
>DASUSP010000333.1:0-3924 GCA_036375035.1 Candidatus Limnocylindria bacterium | reverse complement strand
CCAGAGCCCGGCGAGCAGTGCCAGGCCGAAGAGGAGCGGGAGGGCGCGTCTCACGGGCGTCGGATGTAGCTCACGTGGGCGCTATGCTGCCCGATCGTGCGGCTTCCAACATCGCCCCTCTGGAGCAACGGTGCCTTCGTCCGCCTCTGGACGGGCCGCACCATCTCGATCTTCGGCTCGCTGATCACGCGCATGGCGCTGCCGTTCGTGGCGATTCTGGTGCTGGATGCCGGCGCGGTGGAGATCGCCTTCCTGCGCAGCGTGGACCTCGCCGCGGCGCTGGTCTTCGGCCTCTTCGCCGGGGCCTGGGTGGACCGATTGCGCCGTCGGCCAATCCTGGTCTGGTCCGATCTGGCCCGCGCCGTGCTCCTCGGCTCCATCCCGCTGGCCTTCGTGCTCGACGTGCTGACGCTGGCGCAACTCTTCCTGGTCGGCGGCCTGGCGGCCGTGCTCACCACCTTCGCCGATGCCGCCGACAACGCCTACCTTCCGACCATCGTCCAGCGCGGAGAGCTGGTGCCGGCCAACGGCGCCCTGGCGGCCAGCGGCTCGGCGGCCGAGTTCACCGCCTTCGGCATCAGCGGCTTCCTGGTCCAGGCCCTCACGGCGCCGATCGCGATCCTGGTCGACGCGTTCAGCTTCCTGGTCTCCGCGACGCTGATCGGAAGCATCCGGCGCCCGGAGCCGCCTCCCCCACCGCGCACCGACCGGGAGCCGGTGCTGGCCGAGATCCGCGCCGGCCTGCGCATCGTCTTCCGCGACCCGACGCTTCGTGCGTTCGCGTTTGCCCAGATGGGGCAGAGCGCCATGTGGGGCGTCTTCGGGGCGGTCTGGATCCTGTTCGCCACCCGGGAGCTGCAGCTCGGCCCAGCGGCCATTGGCCTGATCGCCGGGGTCGGCGGCTTCGCCTCTTTCGGCGGCGCCATCCTCGCCGATCGGTCCACGCGGCGCTGGGGTGTCGGCCCGGTCGCCATCGTGGCCATGCTGCTGGCCGCGTTCGCCAACCTGCTGATCCCGCTGGCCCCGTCCGGCGCGCCGCTCATCGCGGTGCTCCTCCTCGTCACGCAGCAGCTCCTGGGCGACAGCTCCCTGACCCTCTACGACGTGACCGAGACCTCGGTGCGACAGGCGTTCGTCCACGACCGTGCGCTCGGGCGCGTGGCGTCCTCCTTCCACGTGGCGGCGGTCCTGGTCCAGCTGCTGGCGACCATCGGGGCCGGGATCGCGGCCGAGGCGATCGGCCTGCGCAACGCGGCGTTCCTGGCGCCGCTTGGCGCGCTGGCGGCGGCCGCCGCTCTCTTCTTTTCCCCGGCGCGCACGCTGCGCGCACTTCCCGGCGAGCCGCTTCACGGGATCCCACCCCTGGTCGAAGCTGCCGAGGCGGTGGTCGAGGTCTCCCGCCACGAGCCGATCGGCGGCTGACGCCCCAAGAACCGATCTATCGGTCGGATCCCGGCCTGAGGCCGGATGCGGGCGTCAATCCGACTGGTCTATCGGTTACCTGTGAGCGTGACGCGTGCCCAAGGGCACTGCTCGTGCGTCTGATGAACCGATAGACCGTCAAAACCGTGCCTGGACGGCCGCTCGCGCCAGATCCGGACCGGTCTATCGGTCGGGAGGACGTCCATCGGTCAGGTGCCGGACTCGTAGGACTCGGAGTAGGCCTTCTGCTCGGGCGTCATCGGCTCGATGTGGATGCCCATGCTCTCCAGCTTCAGGCGCGCCACCTCGCGGTCGATGTCGTCGGGAATGCCGTAGACCTTCGGCTCCAGCTCGGCCACGTGCGTACGCAGCCACTCCAGCCCCAGGGCCTGGTTGGCGAAGCTCATGTCCATGACCATGGCCGGGTGCCCCTCGGCGGCGCCCAGGTTGACGAGACGGCCGTCGGCCAGGACGTAGATGCGGCGACCATCGGGCATGAGGTACTCGCGGGTGAAGGGCCGCACCTCGCGGGACGAGGTGGACTGCGACTCCAGCGCGTCCAGCTCGAACTCGTCGTTGAAGTGGCCCGCGTTGGCCAGGATCGCCCCGTCGCGCATCTGCGGGAAGTGGTCGCGCCCCCACACGTTGAGGTTGCCGGTGCCGCTGATGAAGACCTCGCCGATGCGCGCCGACTCGGACGCGTTCATGACCCGGAAGCCGTCCATGGCCGCCTCCAGCGCCCGCACCGGGTCCACCTCGACCACAACCACGTTGGCGCCCATGCCGTGCGCACGGGTGGCGATCCCCCGGCCCACCCAGCCATAGCCACCCACCACCACGGTCTTGCCGGCGAACAGGATGTTGGTGGCGCGCAGGATGCCGTCGATGGCGCTCTGCCCGGTGCCGTAGCGGTTGTCGAACAGGTGCTTGGTCAGCGCCTCGTTGACGGCCACGATCGGGTAGCGCAGCACGCCGGCGTTGGCCATGGCCCGCAGGCGAATGACCCCGGTGGTCGTCTCCTCGGTGCCGCCCACCACCTCGGGGAGCAGCTCGGTGCGGCGGGTGTGCAGCTCGTTCACCAGGTCCGCCCCGTCGTCCATGGTCACCTGCGGCCGGTGGTCCAGGGCGGTGGCGATGTGCGCGTAGTACGAGTCGCGGTCCTCGCCCTTGATGGCATAGGTCGGGATCCCGAAGTGGGTCACCAGCGAGGCGGCCACGTCGTCCTGCGTGGAGAGCGGGTTCGAGGAGCAGAGGACCGCATCGGCCCCGCCCGCCTTCAGCGTCCGCATCAGGTTTGCGGTCTCGGCGGTGACGTGCAGGCAGGCGCTGATCCGCCATCCCTCCAGCGGCCGCTCGCGCTCGAAGCGCTCGCGGATCCCGGCCAGCACCGGCATCTGGCGGTCGGCCCACTCGATCCTCAGCTTGCCGGCATCGGCCAGGCCCAGGTCGGCCACGTCGGCCGCGTCGGCGGCTGTCATCTCGGTTCGCGTTGCCACGGCAGTCGTATCGCCTCTCGTAACGGTCTGATCAGGCCCCACCCGCCGTGGCGCCGTCGTCCGAGGCGCTCGGTGAGCAGGTGCGAGTCACGGTAGCCCAGGCGCCGGTAGGCCGCCACCGCCGGGTCGTTGTCGGCGTGGACGTTGAGGGTCACGTCCCGGACGCGCTGCAGCAGCTCGCCGGTGACCGCGCTGGTCACCATCTTGGCGAAGTCATGGCCCCGGAAGTCCGCGTGGGTCAGGACGTTGCCGACGACCGCGATCCCCTCGCGCTGGTTGATGACATGCGTCCCCGCCGCGCTGACCAGGCGACCGCGGACCCGGACACCGTAGTAGATGCCGTCCTCCAGGATGCTCGGCGGGAAGCCACCGCGAAAGCCGAGCTGGTAGAGCCGGTTCAGCTCCTCGATGTCTGCCGGCACCAGGCGCTCGGCGGGTCCGGCGAACGGGCGGAAGGTCGATGCGTCGGTCGCCATGCGCAGGAGGAACTGCGGGGGGTGCAGCTCGTATACGTCGGACACCGCCACGTCGATCGCATCGGTACCCATGAAGTAGGCGTCGCGCGGCTTGATCACCGTCTCCAGGATCTCGCGGCAGCCGTCGGGCTCGCCCATCAGGAACAGCGGCTGCGGCACCAGCCCTTCCTGGTGCATGGCCAGCGCAACCGGCCGGCCCAGGTCGTCGTGAGCGATCCCCCAGGTGCACCGATGCCGGTTGGGCCCGTCCAGGTCCCCGAACATGTAGGCCGCGTAGATGCGGTCGGTGCGCAGGTAGGCGGCGATCTCGTCACGGTCCGAGACGGCCCGGGCGTAGAGATCGGCCTTCGGCAGGACCGCCATCGGTACGGCGCTCAGTAGCTGAGCAGGGTGTGGATCTTGAAGTCGCCGAGCTTGTCGCGCCCCTTCAGCGCGGAGAGCTCGACCATGAACGAGAGCGCCGCGATCTCGCCGCCCAGGCGGCGCACCAGCTCGATCGTCCCCAGCACCGTCCCGCCGGTGGCCAGCAG
>DASUSP010000332.1:0-7518 GCA_036375035.1 Candidatus Limnocylindria bacterium | reverse complement strand
CGCGTGGAGCCGATTCAGGACGGTGCCACCCGCCTCCGCGTGGACACGACCCGCGGGAGCGTGGCCGCACGCAACGTTGTGGTGGCCACCGGCGCCTTCCAGAAGCCGCGCCGGCCAGCGGCGGCCGAGACAATCCCCTCGAGCATTCTCCAGCTGCACACCGACGAGTACCGCAACCCGGGCATGCTGCCACCGGGCGGGGTGCTGGTCATCGGCTCAGGCCAGTCCGGCTGCCAGATCGCCGAGGAGCTCCACGACGCCGGCCGTCGCGTGGTGCTGTCGGTCAGCTCCTGCTGGCGGGCGCCGCGCCAGTACCGCGGAAGGGACACGTTCTTCTGGATGGCCCAGCGCGGGCTGCGCGCCGCAGAGCTGGGCCTGCCGGACGAGACCGTCGACGACCTGCCGGACCCGCGGCTGCGCTTCGCCTGCAACCCGCACGTGTCCGGCACCAAGGGCGGTCACACCATCAACCTGCGACGCCTGGCGGCGGACGGTGTGACGCTGGCGGGCCGCTTCCTGGGGGCGGAGGGGGGTCGCGCTCGATTCGCCGACGACCTTGCTGGCAACCTGGCCCGGGCCGACACCTTCTTCGACGAGAACCTGCGCCCGGAGTTGGACGAGTTCATCCAGCTGGCCGGCATCGACGCGCCCCCGTACGAGCCGGAGACCTTCGACTACGAACCCCCGGGGGTCGGAGAGCTGGACCTGGCGGCGGAGGGGATCGGCACGGTCATCTGGGCGACCGGCTACCGCCTCGACTTCAGGTGGATCTCCGCGCTGCGCATGGACGAGACCGGCTACCCGGTGCACGTCCGCGGCGCCACCGAGGTGCCGGGGCTGCACCTCCTCGGCCTGCCGTGGCTCTACCGGCAGACCTCCTCGCTCCTCGCGGGCGTGGGGATGGACGCGGCCCACACCGCCGAGCTGATCGCCGGCTGATCCGAGGCAGCGTCAGGCCAGGGCCAGGACCGCTCCGGTCGGCACGCGGATGGGCTCCCGCGCGGCAACCCGCTCCTTCGCCTCGCGCACGACCAGGACCGATTGCGGCGCGTGCATCAGCACCTTGCGAGCCACCGAGCCGATGACCAGGCGCGGCAGGGTCGAGAGACCCCTCGATCCCACCACGATCAGGTCGGCGCCGGCGGCCTCGGCGGCCCGGATCAGCTGCTCGGCCGGATCGCCCTGGCGAACATCGACCGAGGTCCGCAGGCCGGCCATGGCCAGCTCTTCCGCGCCACGCTCGGCGATGCGCGTCAGCTGCTCGCGACGGTCGGCGCCGGCCGCGTGGAGGTCCACCCAGGCCGGGTACATCGCCGTGCTGACGCGACCGGTCCAGCCGGCAGCCGACTCTGCCACCGTCACCACGGTCGCCGGCCGGCCGGCGAAGATGGGCCATCGCCGCAGGGCGGCCAGCGCGCGGTCGGCGCTGGTGGACCCATCGGCTCCCACCACCAGCCCGCTGACCGATGGGTGGCGCGCAACCAGGACCGGGCAGGGAGCGTGATCGACGACCTCGGCCGAGACGGAGCCCATTACCACCGAGGCCAGCGGCCCGTGGCCCCGCGAGCCGACCACCAGCAGGTCCGGCTGGAGCGCCGAGGCCTCGTCCACGATTGCCGATGCCGGGCGCCCACGGATGACGCGGGTGTCGACGTGGCGGTCCGCGGTGCGCAGCGGTTCGGCCGCCTCGTGCAGCATCTGCTGCAGGTCGGCCAGGAGCTGGCCCTCGGCATCCTCCGCGTCGTGCGGGACGATCGCGAACTCGGGCGCCCCGAACAGCTGCGGCCCGCGCTCGAGTGCGGTGACCACCGTGATCGCCGATCCGGCGGGCAGGGGCAGTCTCGAGACCAGGTCACGCGCGGCGTCGGCGCAGGCCGATCCGTCGTAGGCGAGCATCAGGCGCATGGCGGTCTCCTCTCTCCGTCCCGAGAACCAAGAAGTGGTGCGCCGCGGGCAGGGCGTCCCGCGCCGCACCGCCCTGAGGGTCGCGCCTGCAGGGTCCGCCCGCGAAGGGCCACTTGGCGCCTTCGGATGGGACGCAGGTCCCGTCCAATGGTCCGAACGGCCGTGACCCGGCACCCCCCGACCGACCGAGCATGACGGACAGCGGGCGGCTGTCGTTGGGAGAACCGGCGGCCGTCCCGCATCGCGGTTCCCATCATCGCGAGGTCCAGGAGGAGGGCACCCGTGCAGGCCGCTGACGTGCGCCCGGAGTGGATCGTCTGTTACCAGGTCACCCGTACGGCATCGGGCCCGCTGGTGCGCTGCCCGCGGCGCGGCACGGTCCTGGCCGAGGAGTGCCTGGGCTGCCGGTTCCTGACCACCAGCTCGGTGGAGCGCACCTTCGGCCCGTGGTGCGAGGCCTCGTCGCCGGCGCTGCGCCCCGCACTCGAGCCAGCCGACATGCCGGCTGTGACCCCAGCTCATCCGGAGCCCGACCGTCGCCCGACCTGGCCGCTGGAGCTGCCGGTGCTGGTCCCGGTGGGACCGGGCGTCCGGGCCGCTGAACCTGCCGTTCGCCCCGCGGCGGCCGTGCCATCGGGCCAGGCGATCGGGACCTAGGTCACTCCAGCCCGGCCGGGGGGCTGCCTACACTGCGAGCATGCGCATCGTATCGGCGCCGGAGGCGGTCGCCGCCATTCGCTCCGGCCAGCAGCTGTGGGTGCACGGCGGAGCGGCCACGCCATCGGTCCTGCTGGATGCGCTGGTCGCGCGCGCTGGCGAGCTGACCGACGTCAGCATGGTCCACTTCCACACCGAGGGGCCGGGGCCGCACCTGGCGCCCGAGATGGAGGGGCACCTGCGACACACGGCCCTCTTCATCGGCAGCAACGCGCGGCAGGCGGTGAACGAGGGGCGGGCCGACTACGTGCCGGTCTTCCTCTCGGACGTGCCGAACCTGTTCAGCTCGGGCATCATCCCACTGGACGTCGCGCTGTTGAACCTGTCCCGGCCCGATGCCCACGGCTACTGCTCGCTTGGCACCAGCGTGGACGCCACGCTGGCGGCGGCGCGCAACGCGAAGGTGATCATCGCCCAGCTCAACGCGCAGATGCCGCGCACGCACGGGGACACCTTCCTCCATGTCTCGAGGATCGATCACGCCGTCGAGGTCGACGTGCCGCCGTACGAATATCCCGAGGAGCCAGTGGGCGACGTGGAACGGCGCATCGGCGAGCACATCGCCGAGCTGATCCCCGACGGCGCCACGCTGCAGCTGGGCATCGGTGCCATCCCGGAGGCGACCGCGCGGGCGCTGCACGACAAGAAGGACCTGGGCATCCACACCGAGATGTTCACCGACCCGGTCATGCACCTCGTCGAGTCGGGGGCGGTCACCGGGCGGCTGAAGGAGATCAACTGCGGCAAGGTCGTGTCCGCCTTCCTGATGGGCACCCGGCGGCTGTACGACTTCGTCGACGACAACCCGATGATCGAGCTGCGGCCGGTGGACTACACCAACGACACCTCGGTGATCCGCCGCTTCCGGCGCATGGTGGCCGTCAACTCCGCGATCCAGGTGGATGTGACGGGCCAGGTTGTGGCCGACTCCATCGGGCGACGGTTCTACTCGGGCGTGGGCGGGCAGATGGACTTCATCCGCGGCGCGGCCCTGGCGCCGGAGGGGCGGGCCATCATCGCGCTGCCGTCGACGGCCAAGGGAGGCACGATCTCGCGCATCGTGCCAGTGCTCGACCCGGGCGCCGGCGTGGTGACCACCCGCGCACATGTCTGGTACATCGTCACCGAGCACGGCGTGGCCGAGCTCCACGGACGCAGCATCCGGGAGCGGGCCACGGCGCTGATCGCCATCGCGCACCCCGACTTCCGCGACGAGCTCACCCGCCAGGCGCAGGCGGCGCACCAGCTCTAGGCCGAGCGCCGGGCTGGCCCGATGTCGAGGTTGCCTCCTCGATCAGCCTGACCGCCCCGCCAGGCCGTCCTCGTCCTCCAGCCGGCGCTGCAGGTTGCCGGCGCCGGCGCGGACCTGCGCCGACGTCGCCGCGGTGCGCAGTCGGTCCGCCAGGTTGGCTGCGTCCAGCGCGCGGGGAGTCACCGGCGGGGGAACAGCGCCCAGCCGGCGCAGCCGGTCCGCCCAGAAGGCCTGGTCGCCGACGTGCGGAATCACCACTGAGGGGACTCCCGCCGCGGCGACCGCGTGGGTCCCGGCTCCGCCGTGGTGCACCACCACCGCCGCCCTCGGGAAGAGCCGGATGCTAGCGGCACGCGACTGCCCGCGGCTAGATGTCGGTGATTCGGCGGGGAGCGAGCCGCGGGCCGTAGCGCGGCGCCGCGATCCCGGAGACCTCCAGCAGGCGCTGAACCCGCGCCCGCTGTCCGCGGTACGGCTCCAGCAGTTGGAGCATGCGCGCGTCGTCGGCGCGCGGCTCCCCGGCGAGCGCCCAGGCGACCAGGTTCGGCAGGTTGTAGTCGCCGACGCTGAGCGCGTCCGGGTCGCCATGGGCCACGCGCGTCGTCTCCGCGGTCGTCCAGGGCCCGATGCCCGGGGTCGCCAGCATCAGCCGCACCGCCTCGTCCGGTGTGGCCGCCTCCAGCCGGGGCGCCAGCGTTGCCGCGCGTCGCACGACGTCGGCCCGCCGTCGCTCCAGGCCCAGCGGGTGGAAGGCGAAGTAGGCGAGGCCGCCCAGGACCGATGGATCGGGCGGCAGCCGCATGCCAGCGGGGCCGGGGCCGGGAGCCGGCTCTCCGTGCGCACGCACGATCGCGCGGAAGGCGGCGCGCGCCTCGTGCCCGGTCACCTTCTGCTCGCAGATGGCGGGCAGCAACGCCTCGAAGACGCGTCGGGTGCGCGGCAGGCGCACGCCGGCGAAACGGCGCGCCAGCTCGACCAGCAGCGGATGGCGGGGGACGAGCTCCGCCGGGTCGTCCTCCATGCCGATGATGCCCGGCGCGGCCGCAACCGCCGCGTCTGCCCCGGGACCCCAGGCCGCTGCCTCCACGCCGCGCGCGGTCGCCACGAGCCGCAGGGATGCCGGGCCAGCCGTCGTGCGGGTGGCGCGCCACGCCTCGTCGCGGCCGATGCGGATGGTCGGGTCGCCGCGGCCGTGGGCCAGCGGGGCCAGGGTCAGGGCCAGGTCGAGCGGGCCATCGGGCCGCAGGAGCGCGGCCGCATCGGGCGGGGAGGAGGCGGACGCCGTGCCGGCGGTCATCGGCGCATGGAGAGGACCACCGGTCGGTCGGTGGCCTGGGCCGCCTCGAAGTCGGCACGGGAGCGGATGCCCCGGTAGCCCTCGGCCACGACCAGCTGGCCGCAGATGCCGCCAAGCGAATTGCCGGGCCCGGGCAGCACCAGCGCGTCGGGCGCGTGCTCGCGCAGCAGCACCGTCACGCTGCTGGCGAAGTCGAAGGGCGTGGTCAGCTGCTCGCCCAGGGTGTACTCGCCCAATGCCGCCGGGTCGGTGGACCACGGCGTCCAGCGAGCCCCGCGGCCGTCGACCAGGCTGAAGCGCGGAGGACCCCAGTCGAGGTCGGTCAGCGAGCCGCGCGCGGCCTCGGCCACGTGCGCCACCAGCGGCGTGTGGTAGGGGCCGTGCTGCGCCAGGCGCAACGGGAAGAGCCGCTCCCCAATGCGCACCGGTGGCAGGCTGCGCAGCAGGCGGGCGATGCCGGCCTCGTCGCCGGCCAGGACCGCGTAGCCGCCCAGGTCGACGCTCGGGAAGACCGCGCCCGCCTCCTGCCCCCCGCCGTCCTGCAGCGCCGCGCCGATCGCGGCCTCCAGCTCGGGGACGGGCTGCCAGGTTGCATCGGCGAGCGGGTAGATCACCTGTCCGCCGCGGGGCGCCTCCTCTCCCTCGGCGGGGAGCTCCTGCAGCAGCCCGATCTCCTGCACCAGCCGGAACGCGTCGTCGAAGGGCAGCGCCCCCGAGACCGCCAGCGAGGTGTACCAGCCCAGCGAGTTGCCGGCCGCGGCCACGACGTCGTGGTCGGCCAGCGCCGTCTCGGCGTCCAGCATCGAGGCCAGCAGGATGAGCGGCGAGGCGTTCGCCGGGCGCAGGTGCCGCGCCGGCTCGAAGCGCTCGGCCCCGTCCAGGGCCAACAGCGGCTCCAGGTCGTACCGGGCGCGGAGCTCCTCCGCGCGCTCGACCAGCGGATGGTCGGCCGGCAGCGTGCCCAGCGAGGCTGCGGTGTAGCTGCCCCGGCCAGGGAACACCAGGCCCGCCCGCAGCCGGCCTCCGGGGGCGCTCATGCCCGGGCCCGCTCCGCCACGGTGGCCCGCGCGGCGGCCACGACCTGGTCCGTTCCCACCAGCACTGCCGAGGTGGCCGTGCCCAGCGGCACGAATGAGTCGATCGCCCTCAAGCTGCGCAGCCGCCGCCCGATCTCCCCCTCGGCGAGGTCGGCCACGATCGCGTCGGCGACGCCGCCGCCGGTGTGCCGGCACTCGTCGACGACCAGCACCGTCCCGATCTCGGCGGCGTGCTGCCGCACCGCCTGCAGCGGCAGCGGGTTCAGCCAGCGCAGGTCCAGGATCCGCGTGGCGATCCCGTGCTCCTCGCGGAGCCGCCGCTGGGCCTGGAACGAGAGGCGCATACCGTTGGCGTAGCTGACGATCAGCAGCTCCGGATCGGCGCCGCCATCGGGCTCGTACACGCCCACCTCGCCGGGCAGCAGGTGATCGGGGGGCGGGGGATAGGCGAAGAGCCAGCCGCCGTCGCCATCGGCGTGCAGGTCCTTCTCGTGGTAGAGCGCGATCGGCTCCAGGAAGACGACCACCCGGCCGTCCTCGGCGGCCATTGCGATGGCGCCGCGCAGCATGCGCGCCGCGTCGTCGCCGCGGGACGGGACGGCCAGCACCAGGCCGGGGATATCGCGCAGGGCACCGATGGAGTTGTCGTTGTGGAAATGACCCCCGAAGCCCTTCTGGTAGGCGAGGCCGGCGACGCGCACCACCATCGGGTTGCGGAATTGGCCGGAGCTGAAGAACTGGAGCGTGGCCGCCTCGCCGCGCAGCTGGTCCAGCGCGTTGTGGATGTAGGCCAGGTACTGGATCTCGGGGATCGGCAGCAGGCCGATGTGCGCCGCCCCCTGTGCGATGCCCAGGATCGAGGTCTCGTCCAGCAGCGTGTCGAAGACGCGCCCCGCCCCGAAGCGACGCTGCAGGTCATGGGTCACGTTGTAGACGCCGCCCTTGCGGGCCACGTCCTCGCCGAACAGGATCAGCTCCGGGCGGCGTGCCATCTCGTCGGCGAGCGCCGCGTTGATGCAGCCGGCCATCGTGCGCGCGTTGGGCAGCGAAAGCTCCTCCGGCAGGGTGCCGCCGAACAGCTCGCGGCGGCACTCGGGGTCCGGCCCCGGCTCGCGCGCGCGCGCCGCCACCCGCTCCGGGTGGTAGGGGGCCATCGGCGCGGTCACCTCGGCGGTCGTCTCCAGGCGGGGGCGTCGCGCGGCCTCGTCGGCGGCGGCCATCACCCGCTCGCGGGTGTCGGCCACGATGCGGGCCAGCGTCTCGGGCGTGGCCGCGCCCAGCTCCACCAGCCGGCGCGCGGTGTGCAGCAG
>DASUSP010000331.1:0-17020 GCA_036375035.1 Candidatus Limnocylindria bacterium | reverse complement strand
GCGTGAGCCTGGCCACGGTCTACGTCTCGCTGCTGGTCCTGCTGGCGGCCGGCATCGCCGCCGGCTTCGTCGGCGACCACTGGGGCCGGCTCTGGATCTGGACCTCGATCGGCGTCCTGGTGGTGATGCTGGGCTTCATGTTCGCGGTCGCGTCGCCCTACTACTCCGACCTGCGGCGGGCCGTGGGCCAGAAGGCGTACGGGGACAAGAAGGACGCGGCCCCGCCGGAACCGGTCGCACCCGAGGAACTGGCGCGCCGGCTCGGCTCGTCGCGGCCCTGGTGGCTACTGGCCATCGGTGCCGTCGGCCTGGTGGTGATCATCTGGCTGATGGAGGTCAAGCCCTTCTAGCCGCGGGAATCGGTACCGAACTTGCCGCCTCATTGTGTGCTGAGCATGCGACGCGGAGGTGACCGCCGATGACCGACCAGGGCAAGTGCCCGAACTGCGGGATGGACCTCGACCTGGGGAGCAACCCCACCCAGCGCGGCGGCAGCACCTACTGCTGTCCGGGTTGCGCCAACGGGACCGGCTGCACCTGCTGACCCAGCCGGACCGATGCGACGGGCCGGCCCTCGCCCCACGCGGCGGGGGCCGGCCCTCTCGCTCGGCTTCAGGCCGGGGCCGGCTCGCCGGCCTCCTCGGCTGCGCTCTCGCCGACGCGCAGCGCCTCGCCCGTCTCGAGCAGGCTCTTCAGCGACGAGAGGATCAACGACCATCCGCTGCCCACGTTGCCGTAGGTCTTCGTCTCGGACGCGAACCCATCGTGGACCAGGGAGAGCCGGCAGCTGTCGCCCATCGGGGTGATCTCCCAGGTGACACGGCTTGGCGGGTCGTCGTTCTCGGGATCCCAGCGGATGTTGAAGCTGTGGACCAGCTTCCGGGGGGGATCGGCCTCGAGCACCTCGCCGGAGATGTCCAGCCGGCCATCGGCCTGGCGCATCTCGAACGGGGACCCGGGTGTCCAGTCCGACTGGACCCTCGAGTTGAAGTAGTAAGCCTCGGTGATGGCAGGGTCGGTGATCGCCTGCCACAGCCGCTCCGGGGTGGTGCGGATGTAGACCTCGTAGACGTGCTTGGGTGCGGACATGGCTGATGTGGCCTCCAGGGTTGCCTTCAGGTCGGCGAGCCCGGCCGTCCAGGGCGCCGCGAAGCGGCTGATCCATCGGTCTGCGATGAGCTGGATCGGCACGGGATTGAGGTAGTGAAGCTTCCGGCGGCCGTCCCGGCGGGTGGTGACCAGCCCGGCGTCGGCGAGCACGCGCAGGTGCTTCATGACGCCGAAGCGGGTCATTCCCGGCAGCACTTCCTCGAGCTCGCCGAGCGAGCGGCCGTCACGCTCGTGCAGGGCGTCGAGGAGGGCGCGCCGGTTGGGGTCCGCCAGGGCCCGGAAGACTTCCTCCATGCCGTGGATCTTATGTGACCGATTAGTCACCTGTCAACGGGGTGGTGGCTCGTGCGGCTGGAGCATCCAACGAAGGCGGAGCGGCGCCGCCACCGCCAACTTTGCTGTCTGGGCATATCCCGCGGCAATGAGGGGCGCGAAGGCGTCCGCCCTGCCCGGAGCATGCTCCCAGCGCAAGGCATCCCCGGTGGCGACGAAGTCATGCGACGGGGATTGCCGCAGGGTCCAGGAGGTAGGTCCGCATCGGTCCCTTGCCCTTGACCTCCACCCCCTCGCGAACCTGCCACGGGTAGTCCGCCCGGCAGCGATCCCACGTCTCGTGGGTGACCTGGATGCAGCCCGGGACACCGCTTGACTCCATGCGGCTGGCGGTGTTCACGGTGTCGCCCCACAGGTCGTAGCTGAACTTCTGGCGCCCGATCACCCCCGCCACCACCGGCCCGGTGGCGATCCCGGTCCGCAGGCGCAGTCGCCGATCCCCCACCGGCGGGCGGCGATCCACCACGGCGTGCATGGCCAGCGCCATGTCGAGCATCACCGGCGCGTGGTCGGGCCGCTCATCGGGCACCCCGGCGACGACCATGTACGCGTCGCCGATGGTCTTGATCTTCTCCAGGCCCCGCTGCTCGGCGAGCCGGTCGAAGTCGGAGAACAGCTCGTTCAGGACGGCCACCACGCGCTCCGGTGGCTCCAGCTCGGCGAACGGCGTGAAGTCGACCACGTCGCTGAACAGGACGGTGACGTCCGGGCAGTGGTCGGCGATCGTCCGCTCACCGGCGTGCAGACGCGCGACGATGGCGCGCGGCAGGACATTCAGCAGGAGCGACTCGGCCTGGCCCTTGGCCCGCATCCGCTCGCCGTCGATGAAGACCACCATGCCCAGCCCAACCGCCGTGGCGCCCAGGACGTTGAGGACGTAGAGGGCCAGCGAGACCGCGTCCGACAGCGGCGCTCCGGCGTTGGCCACCAGCAGGGGGTCGAGCACGGCCATCCCCACCACCACCATCGCGTAGGCCACGAAGCCGGGGAGCGCGGCGCGGCGACCGAAGAAGAGCACCCCGCCGATCGGCACCAGCAGGCCCCAGACCATGTTGGCGTTGCCCTGGCGCAGGCCGCCGAGCACCACCGCTCCGCTCACCATGACAAGCAGCCCCAGGGCCATCATGTTGACCACCACCGGCCCCAGTCGACCCGTTCGCCACAGGTAGGCCAGGCCCGCCGCCTGCCCGAGCGCCTGCACCAGGCTGAACACCGTCAGCCCAGGTCGGTCCGCGACGAGCCCGACCGTCGTGTAGGCCAGCCCCGCCAGCACCAGCAGGACGATGGTGCCGACAGCGGTCCGCTTGCGGACCCGCAGGTCCGAGTCGTCCTCCGGGCGTTGGCCGATCGCCAGGAAGCGGCTGATCGGCCCCGGCCGGGCGGGAGCTGAGTTGGCGCTCACGCCGGAACTGTAGTCCGCGGCGGCTCGTGTCAGCGACTCTCGGTGCGCGCCTCCTCCGGCGCGGGCCGCGACCGAAAGGCGGCGTACAGCAGCAGGTCGTATGTCGTCTTGAGGATCCCGCCGGCGATGAGCGGAGCGCCGATCCCGATCGGCACCAGCAGCGCCCCCGCCAGCGCGGGACCGATCACCTGGCCCGTGCTGCGCGCCAGGGAGGTCACGCCGGCGGTCGCGGTGCGCTCGTCGGGGTCGACGACAGCCATCGTGTAGGACTGGCGTGCCGGGACGTCCATCGACGACAGCGCGGCGCGGGCCAGCATCAGGGCGACCGCCAGGCCGGCCGTGGGCGCCAGCGCCGACCCGATGAGAAACAGGTTGGCAGGGATGTGGCTGAACACCATGGTCCGGATGAGCCCGATGCGCGCCGCCAGCCACGCGGCGACCGGGAACGAGAGGGCCGCGAGCACGTTTGTCGCCGCGAAGAGGCTGCCGACCGCCGCGGGATCGGCCCCGAACCGCTGCACGAACCAGAACGCCAGGTAGCTCTGCACCACGAAGCCGCCGGCGAGGGCGTCCAGGCTGAAGAGCGCCGAGAGCGCCGCCACCGTCCGCCGCGAGCGGTGGATCGCGAAGCGTCGTTCCAGCCGCGTGCCCACCTCGGCGCGCGTGTCGAGTCCCAGCGTCAGGAGCGTGCTCAGCAGCCCGGCCACCGCGTAGGTGGCGAAGGATGGGGCGTAGACCCCGGAACCCGTGAGGCCGAGCGCCTCGCCGGCGGTGACCATCGGTCCGACCGCCAACGCGCCCACCGCCGAGGCGCCTGCGCCGATGAGGTTGTAGAGGGCGAACGCCGCCGTACGGCGCGCATCGGGCACGGTCTGCGGCAGCACCGCCTGGTCCACGCTCTGCAGCCCGGTCGACTCGCTGCTGGTGACCGCCACCATGCCGGTCAGCCCAATGACGACCAGCAGGACGGGATTGGCGCCAACGAACGGGATGACCGCCGCCAGGGCCATCAGGGCGGAGCCGATGACGAGCAGTCGCCGGCGTCCGATTCGGTCGCCGAACAGCGCGATCACCAGCGTCAGTGCCAGCGTGCCGACCAGGGCGGCCGACAGCACCAGGCCGATGACCGGGCCGGGGAGCTCCAGCGCCGCCAGGTACAGGCCCAGCACCACGGCGTTGAGCCCGAACCCGAACCCGCGGAACGCCTTGGCCGCCATCAGGCGCCGGCCGTTGCCGTCGAGCTCGGCGAGGAGGCGCGCCATGCTCAGGCCGTCACAGGTAGCGGACCTCGTCTGCCTCTGCGCCCTCCACGTCGCGGGCGCAGGTCGGGCAGAACCAGCGCGCCTCCAGCGGCGTGCCGCAGGCGGCGTGCCGCAGCGGCTCGGCGTCGGCCGAGACCCGCGCCCCCCAGTCGGCCAGCAGCCGCAGCGCGCCGGCGAGCTCCGCCCCCTCCGGGGTCAGCTCGTAGGAGAAGCGCGGCGGTCGTTCCGAGTAGGGCGTGGCCCGCACCACGCGCTCCGCCTCCAGCCGTCGCAGCCGGTCGGAGAGGATGTTGGGGGCGATGCCGGGTACCGCCTCCTCGAGCTCGCCGAACCGGCGCGGACCGCCAAGCAGCGCCTCCACCAGCAGGAGGCTCCATCGGTCCCCCACGCGCTGGAGGGCCGCGGCCAGCGGCGAGTCGTGCGCCTTCACGGGCGGATCGTACGGCATCGGCCTTGACAGCCCCGTGCTGCGTGCTAACTTGCACATTGCAAGTGACATCTTACTCACCTGGACTGGAGGCGAAGAGACCGATGGGCCCGATCGAGGACCTGGGCAGGGCGATCGCGGAGATCGCGGAAACGGCGGGACGTTCGGTCGTCGGCATCGGCAACCGATGGCGCGGCGGATCGGGCGTGGTGATCGAGAGCGGCAAGGTGCTGACCAACGCCCACAATCTGCACGGCGAGGAGGTGCGCGTGTTCTTCGCCGACGGCCGGGAGGGGAACGGGCGCGTGCTTGGGACCGATGCCGACGGCGACCTGGCGGTGATCGCAGCCGACACCGGTGACGCGCCGCCGATCGCGTGGTCCGATGACGGGCCGCTGGGGATCGGCAGGCCGGTGATCGCAATCGGCAACCCGGCCGGGCGCGGCGCGCGGGTCACGCTGGGCTTCGTGTCGGGCGTCGGCCGGGCCTTCCGCGGGCCGAGGGGCCGGCGCGTGTCCGGCGCGGTGGAGCACACCGCTCCCCTGCTGCCCGGCTCGTCCGGCGGCCCGATCGTGGACGGCCAGGGGCGGCTGCTGGGCATCAACACCAACCGCCTGGGGAAGGGCTTCTACCAGGCCATCGCCGCCGACGCGCAGCTGCGCGACAAGGTCGCCGCGCTGGGCCGCGGCGAGTCGCCGAAGCGCCGCTATCTCGGCGTCGGGCTGGCGCCGGCGCACGTGGCGCGGCGCCTGCGGCGGGCGGTTGGCCTGGATGAGCGTGACGGTCTGCTGGTGCGCGACGTCGAGGACGGCTCGCCAGCCGCGAAGGCCGGCATCGCGCAGGGCGACCTGATCGTGGCCGCGGCCGGCCGCCAGGTGGCCAGCGCCGACGATCTGTTCGAGGCCATCGGCTCCGTGGCCGCCGACGCGGCGCTGGAGGTGAACCTCGTTCGCGGGACGGAGGAGCGGACGGTTACCATCACCGGGTGAGCTGGCAAGACGAGACCTGCGACCACGTCAGCGGGCCGGTGACGGTGACGCCGTCGGCGGACGGCTGCGAAGAGTGCCTGAAGATCGGCGGCGAGTGGGTCCACCTGCGTTTGTGCCTGAGCTGCGGCAAGGTCGGGTGCTGCGACCAGTCCCCGAACCGCCACGCCACCGCCCACTTCCGCGAAAGCGGGCACCCGGCCGTCCAATCGCTGGAAGCCGGTGAGGACTGGCGCTGGTGCTACGAGGACCAGCTGTACGCGGATGGGCCATCGGGGCCGAGCTGATGAGCCGGCCCGCGCGGCCGCGCGTGGGCATTCGCGCGCGGCTCGCCATCCCGGCGCTGCTCGTGGCCGCGCTCGCGCTGGCCTCGTGCGCGACGGCCCCCACGCCACGCACCACGGCCACGCCGCTCGCGGCCCACGACCCGCAGGCCGAGCGGGTGATGGCCGAGCTGAGCGCGGGGATCGGCATGAGCTTCCAATCGGCCGGTCCGCACCACCAGCTGGGACGCGGGCCGGGCGGCGTTGAGCTGGACCTGGTGGGCGTGCCGGTGGAGCAGGTGATCCTGAGCGTCCCGGCCGACGATCCCGAGGCCGGCCTGCCCTACCTGCCGCACCTCCGAGACCTGCTTCACGGCCCGGACCGCGTCTACGACTGGGTGGCGGCCATGCTCACCTGCCGGACCGTGCCGGACCGCGCCTGCGAGGAGCGGTTCGAGCAGGGGAACGTTGAGGCCCGCTTCACCGACGGCGGCCCGGAATACGTGGTGGTGTCCCTGACCCGCGGCCCGGGCTGACCGATCACGCGACGCGGTGTGGCAGACTCCGCCGCATGATCCAGAGCGTCCGCGTGGTCGGCACCGGGCGAGCGGGCGGGGCGATCGCCGCGCGGCTCCGCGAGCGGGGCCTGCGCGTCGCCGCGGGACGCGAGACGTTCGCCGACGCGGACCTGGTGCTGCTGGCCGTGCCCGATGCGGTGATCGCCGAGGTGGCGCAACGGGTGGACATCGGTCCATGGGTCGCGCACGTCTCGGGCGCCACGAGCCTGGCGGCGCTGGAGCCGCACCGGCGGCGCTTCTGCGTCCATCCCCTGCAGACGCTGGTGCGCGAGCGAGGTCCCGAGCAGCTCGACGGCGCCTGGGCCGCGGTTACCGCGGAGACCGATGAGGCGGCCGTCGTCGCGCGCTGGCTGGCCGAGACGCTCGGCCTGCGGCCCTTCCCGCTGGCCGATGCCGACAAGCCGCTCTACCACGCCGGCGCTGCCATGGCCTCAAACTTCCTGGTGACGCTGTACCGGTCCGCAGCGAGGCTCATGGAGGAGAGCGGCGCGCCGCCCGAGGCGCTGCTGCCGCTGATGCGACGCACCATCGAGAACGGATTCGTCCTGACCGGGCCGATCTCCCGCGGGGACTGGACGACGGTCCAGGCCCACCTGCGCGCGCTGGAGGAGCGCGCGCCTGACCTGGCGCCGCTCTACCGCGCCCTGGCCGAGGCCACCCGGCCATGAGGCTTGCGCGCACCGTGGCCGAGCTGCAGACCGCGCTGGACGAGCTGCGAGCCGACGGCCAGCGCATCGGCCTGGTGCCGACCATGGGCGCGTTCCACGACGGCCACCTGGCCATGATGCGAGCCGCCCGCCAGGCGGGGGACGCGGCGGTGGTCAGCCTCTTCGTCAACCCCGCGCAGTTCGGGCCGAACGAGGACCTGGCGCGCTACCCGCGCGACGAGGAGCGGGACGCCGAGCTGGCGATCGGCGCGGACGTATCGGTCCTGTTCGCGCCGTCCGTGGAGGAAATGTACCCGACCGGGTTCGACACGCACGTTGACCCCGGCGCGCTGGCCAGCGTCCTGGAGGGCGCGGTGCGGCCAGGCCACTTCCGGGGGGTGGCCACGGTCTGCACGCGGCTCTTCGGCCTGGTGCGACCGGAGCGCGCCTACTTCGGTCGCAAGGACGCCCAGCAGGTGGCGGTGATCAGGCAGGTCGTCCGCGACCTGGCGCTGCCGCTCGAGATCGTCGCGGTCCCGACCGTCCGCGACGCCGACGGGCTGGCGCTCTCGTCGCGCAACGCGTACCTCAGCGAGTCGGAGCGTGGAGCCGCGCTGGCGCTGCCGCGGTCGCTGGAGGCGGGGCTGCACGTCCACCGCAGCGGCGGCACACCCGACCAGGTGGTGGCCGCCACCCGCCAGGTGCTGGAGGCCGAGTCGCGCCTGGGCGTCGACTACGTGGCGATCGCCGACCTGGACGGGCCGACCCTGGCCGCCGCGGTGCGGGTCGGCGGCACGCGCCTGATCGACAACGTGCTGCTCGTCGACGCGGAAGGGGATTCTGGTACCGATCCGGCTCCGTTGCCCCGGGCTGGCACAATGCGGCCATGAGCAACGCCGACACCGGGGGTCCGAGCGAGAAGATCGGGCTGGCCGAGCTGGCCGCCATGAAGGGTGAGGGCCGTCCGATCGTGATGGTCACCGCCTATGACCACCCCAGCGCCCGCATGGCCGACGAGGCGGGCGTGGACATCGTGTTCACCGGTGACTCGGCCGCGAACAACGTGCTGGGCTACGCGGACACGACCCCCATCAGCATGGACGAGATGGTGATGCTCGCCCGGGCCGCACGGCGCGGGACCCATCGGGCCTTCTTCATGGCCGACCTGCCGCTGGGCGCCTTCCAGGTCAGCGACGAAGACGCTGTGCGCAACGCGATGCGCCTGGTCAAGGAGGCCGGCGCCGAGGCGGTGAAGATCGAGGGCGCTGGACCGATGATCTCGCGCGCCCGGGCGAGCGTCGGCGCCGGGATCCCGGTCATGGGCCACATCGGGCTCACCCCGCAGACGGCCACAATCCTGGGCGGGCACAAGGCCCAGGGGCGCACCGGAGCCAAGGCGCGCCAGCTCTATGCCGATGCCCTGGCCCTACAGGCCGCCGGCTGCTTCGCGATCGTGCTGGAGGCGGTCCCCGATCGCGTGGCGGCGCGCATCACCGAGGCGCTGCGCATCCCGACCATCGGGATCGGGGCCGGGCCGATCTGCTCGGGGCAGGTGCTGGTCTGGCACGACCTGCTGGGGATCAACACCGGCCGGATGCCCAAGTTCGTGAAGCGCTTCGCCGACGTGGCCGGCGAGACCCGGCGCGGGCTCGAGGCCTTCGCCGCCGAAGTGCGGGCCGGCAGCTACCCGGCCGACGAGCACGTCTATCACATCAGCGACGCCGAGTACGCGCTCTTCGATTCCGAGATCGCCCCCGGGGTGCTCGTCGCCGACGACTGGCTGTAACGCTCCGCGGGGGCGGTGCTCTGCCCTGCCGCACAGCTCGGCCCACGTTCAGATTGGCCCGATGTGGCGGGCCACCTGAAACGCTCGGTCAGTCACTCGACACGCTGCGCTCAACCGCGGTCCGCACCACCTCTACCACGGCCGCGCCCAGCGTCACGAGCTGGGGAAGGCCGCCAGGGGCCGGTCGGCGGCGCGTCGAGAGCGCAAACGCCACGTCCCCGTCCAGGAGGGTGTGCGGCGGGCTGATCGCCTGGGCGATGCCGTCGTGGGCCAGCTCGGCGAGCTTGCGGGCCTGGGCGCGGTCAAGGCTGGCATCGGTGGCGACCACGACCAGCACCGTGTTCGCGTGCGGTGGGGTGTCGGCGCCGGGCCCTGGCAGTGGGATCCCGGCCAGGACCGAGCCGTCGCGCGCAACGACGTTCCCGATCGCGTTGTTGGCCACCAGCGCCGCCATCACCGACCCGTCTGGAAGCCGCGTCCCGGCCGAGCCGATGCCGCCCGGCACCGCGTGCTCCATCCCGGCCAGCTTCCCCACCGTGGCACCCGTGCCGGCGCCCACTCGGCCCTCCAGCGGACCCTCGCCGGCTTCGGCGGCCAGGCACGCGGCATAGCCGTCGTCAGGGCCGGGAAAAGCGTCGGGCGAGCCGACGCCCAGGTCGAAGAGGATGGCGGCCGGCACGATGGGCACCGGGCGGATCCCGGTGTCGAAGCCGATCCCCCGCTCCGACAGGTAGCGCATCACCCCGTCCGCGGCGGCGAGGCCGAAGGCCGAGCCGCCGGCCAGGCACACGGCGTGGATGCGTTCCACCAGGGCGGTGGGCCGCAGCAGGTCGGTCTCGCGCGTGCCGGGCGCCGAGCCACGGACGTCGACGCCGGCCACCGCGCCGCCGTCGGCCAGCACCACCGTGCAGCCGGTCGTCCCCACCGGGTCGGTGGCGTGCCCCACGCCGATGCCCGGGACGTCGCGAAGCGTCAGCCGCGGGCCGTCGTCCATCGGTCCGGTGTCAGACCTCCAGCTCGTAGACCAGCTCCCGGCCGTCGTCGGGGTCCCACTGCTCGCCGGTGTGGACGAAACCGAGCTTGTTGATCAGGTTGATCGAGCGCTCGTTGGCCGGCGCCACGCTGGCGCGGAAGCGCCGCACCCCGTGCTCGCGCTGCGCCCAGTCGAACATGGCCTGCACCGCCTCGATGGCGTAGCCGCGGCCCCGGGCCGACGCGAGCAGCGTGTACCCGATCTCGACCTGGCCGTCCTCGCTCGGCGCCGCGTGGAAGTTCAGGTGGCCGACCGCCTCGCGCGGCTGCCCAGGCTCGGCGCGCACGATGGCGCGCAGCAGCCACGGGGCGTCCCGCGGTCGCTCCCGGACCTGGCGCGCCCGCATTCCGGCCAGCCAGCGGACCTCGTCCAGCCATTCCTCGCCGATCGTGGCGTCCAGGGCACGCGCCAGCTCCTCCACCGAGCCGGCGGCCACGGCATCCAGCTGCTCGGGGGAGAGGAGGACGATCTCCAGCCGGTCGGATCGAACCACGTCATCGTCGGTCTGCACGAGGCCGATGGTAGTCCCCCTCAGCCGGCCGTGACGGCCAGGGTAGGCCCGGGGGCGGGGGCGGTGGGGGCCTGGTGGGCCGGCCAGCGCAGGTAGCGGGTGGGGCGGATGACGACCGCCCGCGGGTGAGCGGCGGCGTACTGCGGCCACTCCTCGCCGCGCTCCGCCAGGCGATCCGCGTACTTGGCGCGGTGGATATCGGTCAGGGCGCGCGAGGTCGGGGTGCTGAGCAGCGAGGCCTCGCCCTCGATGAGCTGGACGTCGCCGCCCTGCTCGGGATCGCCGAGGGCCAGCATCACCCGCGGACGGGACCTCAGTGACGCGACCCACGCCTCGTCGTGGGGTGCGAAGACCCAGAGCAGCGCGCCGTCCCAGCTGAACCAGGTGGGCACCAGCTCCGGCGGCTCGTCGCCAGCCGCTGCACCGAGCAGGACCACCGACTCGCGTCGCAGGCGCCGGTCGATCGCCGCCGAGGGGCGGCCCTCCGCCTCGGTGGACGGCCGCTGCACGCAGCATCCGAGGTGCTCGCCGATCCAACCTGCCAGGTGGTGCTTCATGGGGACCGATGGTGCGCGGACGCCGCGGACCGGCACATCGGTCGGATGCGAGTCGGCCGATGCGCCGCTTGACGTAGGCCGGTCGCGGCCAAACGCTGCAGCTCGCGCGTCCGAAACCCCGGGTCAGCGGCGGTTGTGGAACTCCAGGCGCCAGCGCCACTCGCCGCCGTCGGGCGCGTTCCACCACTCCACCAGAGTGCCAACCTCGCCGCCGGGCAGCAGCACCAGCGAGCCGAGGTCCTCCTCGGTCGGCCACCTGTCCTCGCGCTCGATGCGGCCGTCGGTCACCCACAGCCTGGTCATGGGCAGGTAGCCGCCGGTGCGGGTGACCTCCCCCCTCGCGCGCACCGCCCCGTCGAAGCGCCGCACGGTGACGTCAACCTTCTTGGGCGCCGAGTGCACCCACAGCACGTCGGTCGGGTCCAGGCGCCCGCGGGCGAAGGGCAGGCCGGTGGCCGCCGCGCCGGGGTACCACAGATCCCAGGTCTCGGTGGGGCTCTTGTCGATCATCGGTCAAGGGTAAGGCGGATGACGTACGCGCGATCCGGTCGTTCGGCCGTATGCCCATGTCGGCCGCGAACGTAGTCTGGAGCCGTGGACCTCGCAACACCCTACGATCGAATCAAGGAGCTGATCGCCCGGCTCGCCGCCATCGGCGACCGGCCCGATGACGACGTCGACCTGCGCGTCCGCAAGCACGCGCTGGCGGCGACGATGCTGGGATTGATCCCGGCCAGCATGACCTGGCTGATCATCGGCCTGGTCATCGGGCGGCCCTTGTTGGCCGCTTCGTCGGTGTACTTCGCGGTGGCGATGCTGATCGGCCTGGTGGCCCTGGCGCAGCTGAGGGACTTCACCCGAGTCGTCGGCGGGCTGCTGATGGCCGGCATGGTGTACGTCTTCCTGGGCCACATCTCGCTGGGCGGCCTGGTGGCCGGCGGGGCGCCGCTGATCTGGGGCATCCTCGCCCCGATCTCGGCCGTCCTCTACTTCGACGGCAGCCGCAGCCTGAAGTGGTTCGGCGGCTACGCGGCCATGGTCATCGCCTCGATCATCTTCGACGGCTGGATCACGACCCTGGTGCCGGCCCACTGGGACGAGCCGCCACTGTGGCTGCTCGCCTACAACCTGCTGGGCCCGGCGCTGATCGTGCTGCTGCTGGTCCGATACGTCGACGGCCAGCGACTGCAGGCGCAGCACCAGGCTCGATCCCTGCTGCACGACATGCTGCCGGCCTCCATCGCCGAGCGCCTGTCGCGCGGCGAGCGCCTGATCGCCGACACGCACCCTGCTGCGACGGTCGTCTTCGCCGACGTGGTCGACTTCACCGGCTTCGCCGCCACCACCGGGCCTCGCGACCTGCTGCTGATGCTGAACCAGCTGTTCTCGATCTTCGACCGCCTGGCCGCGCGCCACGGCCTGGAGAAGATCAAGACCATGGGCGACTCGTACGTGGCCGTGGCCGGTGCGCCGACGCCGCGTGCCGACCACGCGCGGGCGGCGGTCGAGATGGCGATCGAGATGCATCGGGCGGTGGCCCGCCTGGGCGGGCTGCGGCGGCGCGGCATCAGGCTGCGGGTGGGCGTCGCGTCCGGCCCGGTGACGGCCGGCGTCATCGGCGAGAACAAGTGGGCATACGACATCTGGGGAGACACGGTGAACGTGGCGGCCCGGATGGAGTCGTACGGCGTGCCGGGCATGGTGCAGCTGGCGCCATCGACCCGGGAGCTGCTGGACGACACCATCCCGGTGACGCTGCGGACGGTCGACGTCAAGGGCAAGGGCGTGATGGCCACCTACCTTGTCGATCCCGATGATGCCCCGAAGTTCTACCACCGCCCGCCGGCGACGGAGGGCGAAGGGAACGGCGAGCCTGCCGATCCGGAGCTGGAGATGGCCGCGTCGCCGAGCGGCGCCCTGGCCTCGGCCTGATGTAGCGCGGCACGGCGCCGCCGCGAGGCGTATCCTTTCGGTCCCGGACCGATATCCGGGATGGGTTGGTCACGGTCTCTTCTCGAGCCGGCCGTGCGCCAAGAGTGGGTTCGAGACAGAGGCGTGAATTCGATATGGCTACTGGCACCGTGAAGCGCGTGATCTCCGATCGCGGCTTCGGCTTCATTGCCGGCGAGGACGGCAAGGAGTACTTCTTCCACAAGGACGGCCTGGCGCCGTCGCTCGACTTCGACCAGCTGGTCGGCGGCGAGACGGTCACCTTCGAAGCGGAGCGAGGCCCGAAGGGCGATCGCGCCGTACGCGTGCAGGCAGCCGGCGCCGAGTAACTCGGTCCCTGGTTGACCAGCGAAGCCCGGCCGGAGACGGCCGGGCTTTCGTGATATTCGGTGGCGGAGTGCCCAGGGGCGCAGCGGCTCGCCGGCAGAGGTCGCCGATCCTCCGGGCGCGCTGTCGGCCTCTCTCCGCGCGGCATGCGCAGCACGGGCCCCATGTGCGGCACGAGCAGGGTCTGACAGCGCAGGGTCACCCCTGCGGATGCTCCCTCGAGGCAGGGTCAGCGGCCGAGGCCCGCGACGAGCGCGACCCCCAGGCCGATCAGGAGCACGGCCAGCGCCCCGCGGAAGACCGGCTCCGGCAGCCGTCGCAGGATGGGCGCGCCGATGAGGGTGCCGGCCACCACCCCGGCGGTGAGGAGCAGGATCGTCGGCCAGCGCTCGAGCATCTCCGCGCCATTGGTGGCGAGGTAGACCGGCACCCGCGCCGCGTCCACCAGCATGGCGCTGGCCGTGGCCGTGGCCACCAGCGCCCGCGGCTCAAGGTCGAAGCGCAGCAGCGCTGCCGAGCGGATGCCGCCCTGGTTGCCGACCAGGCCGCCGAAGGTCCCCGAAGCCACGCCCGCGATCACTGCCCACGGCCCGGGGAAGCGCAGCCGGCGACCGGCGCCGGTGAGCTCCAGCAGCCCCGCGGCCACCAGCAGCAGCCCCAGGACTGTGCCCAGGATCGGGGCCGACAGCAGGCCATGCAGCAGCGCTCCGAGCAGCCCGCCCACGGCGCTGGCCAGGCCGAAGGTCAGCAGGACCCCGCGGTCGACGGCGTCGCGCAGGGCCCACAGGCGCACGCCAGTCGCCACCGCGTGAGGCAGCGCCACCAGCGCCACGGCCAGCCGGACGCCGATTCCCACCGCCAGCGCCGGGGTGAGGAGGCTGCCGATCCCGAATCCCGCCACCGACGCGACGGCGCCGGCCACCACCGCCAGCGCTGCCAGCAGGAGATCCGCGGGAGCCACCGAGCTAGCGGACCGCCACTTCCTGACCGAGGCGTGCGGAGCGGTAGCAGGCAAGCAGCAGCTCCAACGCTCGGATGCCGTCCTCGGCGGTGATCGGTGGCTCCTCGTCCCGCAGCGCGCTCTCGACGAAGGAGTCGAGCACCCAGATGGCGTCGTTGCGCGCCACCGCCACCCGCTCGGTGCGACGTTCGTCGGCGATCCAGAAGTCCTGGTAGGGGTGGTCGACGCGGGCGGCGCCCAGCGACCCCACCACCTCGAAGCGCGCGTCCAGGAACGAGGGGTAGCCGTCGGGGTTGCCCCAGCCCGCGGTGAGCGTGGAGATCGCGCCGCCCTCCCAGGTGATGACGGCAGTCCCCAGGCTGTCCACCGCCAGCTCGGGCCGAAGCCCGTCATGGATCCGCGCGTGGACGCTTACGGCCTCGCGACCGATGAGCCAGCGCAGCGCGTCCAGGGCGTGGATGCCGATGTCGCCGAACCCGCCGAAGCCGGCCCGCGCCGGATCGGTGAGCCACGAGGCGTCGAGCCCGGGGATCGAAAGCGGCACCTTGCCGAGCTTCACCGCGTGGGCCAGGTGGATCTCGCCCAGCTCCCCTCGGTCGATCCGCTCCTTCACGGCCCGCGTCCCCAGCTGGCCGCGCGGGTTGAAAGGCACCATCAGGCGGATCCCCGCCTCGCGCGCGATGCGGTCGATGGCCCGTCCGTCTTCCAGGGTGAGCGCGATCGGCTTGTCGACCAGCAGGTGCACGCCCTCGGGAGCCAGCTGCCGCACCACCGCCAGGTGCTCCCCGGGCGTGGTGGCCACGTATGCGGCCTGGACGTCAGCCCTCGGTTCCGGCAGGTACGGGACTCCGAGCGAGGCCGCCATCTCGCGGGCCGCCTCCGCGTTCGGGCCCTGTGCGGCGATCCAGGCCAGCCGGACGTCGGGACGCGCGGCGAGCATCGGCGCGAAGCGCAGGACATGGGGATGGTCGAATCCCACGATCCCCAGGCCCAGCGGCCCGCTCACGACGGCACCGCCTCCGGGCGCCCGCTGGCCGCCGAGCGCTCGGCGGCCTCCACGATCTCGACCGCGGCCAGCGCCTCTTCCGCGCTGATGGCGAACGGGCCGCCGGACTCCAGCGCCAGCGCGAAGTGCTCGATCTCGCGTAGGAAGGCCGGTGCGGTGGCCGACAGCAGCGGTGAGTGCCGCGCGATGGTCAGCCCCTCGGCGTCCGCCACGATGGTCGGGTGGCCGTCGAGGTCGCGGTAGTCGAGCCGGCCCCCGGTGCCGATGACCTCCATGCTGGCGTAGAACGGCCCCCACGCCGGCGGGTGCAGCCACGAGACGCTGAGCACGGCGTGGCGCGTGTCGCCCATCTCCAGCGAGACCACGGCAGCGTCCGGCGCGCCGCCGGCAACCGACTCGGGGCGGACGTGCAGCAGCCGGGTGAAGGCGCTCCGCGGCCGCTCGCCGAAGAACCAGTGCACCAGCTCGGCGACGTGCACGCCGACGTCCCACAGCACGCCGCCGCTCTGCGCGTCCTGCCAGGTCCAGGCGTCGCCCGGCGCGCCGTTGTACGCGTGCTCGGAGCGGAACAGGTAGACCGGCTCCCCGATCCTGCCGGCCCGGACCTGGTCGTGGATGGCCGTCCATCGCTCGTCGAAGCGCCGGGTATGGCCGATCATCAGGCGACGCCCGGCCCCATCGGCCGCCACGATCATGCGGCGCGCATCGGTCGCGGAGCGGGCCATCGGCTTCTCGCACAGCACGTGCTTGCCGGCATCCAGGGCGGCGATCGAGATCTCGGCGTGGGTGTGGGTGGGCGTCAGTACCAGGACGGCCTCGAGATCATCGGCCGCGACCAGCTCCCGGTGGGCCGCCTCGATCCGGGGGCTGCCCAGCGATTTGGCCGCGTCGCGGGCGCGAGCGGCGTCGATGTCACAGACCGCCGCGACCTCGATCGCATCGGTCTCCAGCAGCGCGGGCAGGTAGCCGCGGGCGAAGATGTTGCCGGTGCCCACGATACCGACGCGAAGGCTCATCGGCGCAAGTGTATGGGGATTGCGCCGGACCCGGTGAGAGAGGAAGTGGTCGGGGCGAGAGGACTTGAACCTCCGACCTCAGCGTCCCGAACGCTGCGCGCTAGCCACCTGCGCCACGCCCCGACCGATGCCCATCCGCATGGGATGGGTCCTGCGATGGTAGCAGCCGGCAGGGGTCGGGTCCAACCGCCGATGACGGTCGCCTGCCGTTCGGCACGCGCATTTCGGGCTTGAGGGCCCTCCACCCGCGGATGGCCAGCGGCGAGAGTGGTGGGGCAGATGGAAGGCACGATCCTGCTCGAGCTCGAGCGAGCGGAGCTGGCCGCACGCGAGCGTCGACTTCGCGCCGAGGGGGAGGCGGAGGAGGAGCTGGCGCGCGCCCGTGAGGGGGCCGCCCGGATCTCGGCCGGGGTGGACCGCGCGATCGGCGAGGCGATCGAGGCCAGGCGCCGGGCGCTGGATGCCGAGGCGAGGGGCGAGATCGAGGCCCTGGAGCGCGAGCTGGCCGAGCTCGAGGGCGAGCCCGGAGTGGACCGGGACCGTGTCGCCTTCCGCCGTGCGGTGGAGCTCGTGGTGGCTTCGGTGCTCGCCGAGGGCTGACCGATGCTGGTGCCGATGAAGCGGATCGAGATCCTGGCCCCGAGCGCCAGGGCCGACGAGCTCCTGCGGGCGCTGCATCGCATCGGGACGGTGCAGCTCATCCCGTTCGAGGCCGAGACCGGCATGGCGGCATCCGTCTTCGGCCCGCCGCCCCCTTCGCGGACGCTAGCGCGCATCACCGCCATGCGGGAGCTGGTCGCCGGGGTGGCGGAGGGCCTCTCGGACGCTGCCGCGCCGCCGGCGATGGTCCGCGAGGCGTGGGCGC
>DASUSP010000330.1:0-2117 GCA_036375035.1 Candidatus Limnocylindria bacterium | reverse complement strand
CGTGGCCATCGACGGTGTCGAGGTGCACGGTCCACTGCCGGCATACGTCGTGCGCCGCGCTGGGCGCTGGCGCTTCCAGGTGGTGCTGCGTGCCGCGTCCACGGAGCTGCGGGGAGCGGCGCTGGAGCGGGTTCCGGCCGGTGTGGCCATCGACGTCGACCCTGAATCCCTCCTCTGACGCATCGGTACAATGAGATCCATGGTCATCCGCCGCATCCTCACCGCCGAGGAGCCGATCCTGCGCGAGCGCGCCAAGAAGGTGACGCAATTCGACGCGTCGCTGCACCGGCTGCTGGACGACATGGTGGAGACGATGCGCGACGCTCCGGGCATCGGGCTGGCGGCCAACCAGGTCGGCGTCGGCCTGCAGGTGGCCGTCATCGAGCTGGAGGAGAAGGTCACCGAGCTGATCAACCCGCAGATCGTGCGCGCGTCGGGCGAGATCGTGGACTGGGAGGGGTGCCTCTCCATCCCCGGCTTCGTGGCCGAGGTCAGTCGTCACGCGAAGGTCACCGTCAAGGCCAGGGACCGATACGGGAAGGAGTTCCGCGTCAAGGGCGAGGAGCTCTTCGCGCGGGCGCTGCAGCACGAGATCGACCATCTCAACGGCATCCTCTACATCGATCACCTCGAGTCGCTCGAGGAGCTGGTCCGCGTCAGCGACCGCCCGAGCGAGGTGGAGGAAGAGACCACCGCGGGCATCTAGTGGGCGACCGCGTGGGTGACGGCCGCCGGTGAGCGAGCTGGGCCGGATCGCCTTCCTGGGGACGGGCAGCTTCGGCGTCCCGCTGCTCGCCCGGCTGGCCGAGATGGGGGAGCGGCCACTGGTGGTGACCCAGCCGGACCGGCCCGCCGGCCGCGGGCTGCAGACGCGTCCCTCGCCGATCGCGGCCCTCGGGCGGGAGCTGGGGCTGCGTGTCGAGATACCCCGCCGCCTGCGATCCGACGAAGCGCGGGCCATGCTGCGCGACTATCGGCCAGACGGCCTGCTGCTGGTGGCCTACGGGCAGATGGTCCCGCCAGACCTGCTGACGCTGGCGCCACGGCCGCCGCTCAACGTCCACCCCTCGCTGCTGCCGAGGCACCGGGGAGCCGCACCCGTGGCCTCGACCATCCTGGCCGGTGACTCCACCGCCGGGCTGACCCTGATGATCATGACCGGGGAGCTGGACGCGGGCCCGATCGTGGAACAGTGGGAGGTGCCGCTCGAAGGCCGGGAGACAACGCCACAGCTCGAGGCGCGGCTCGCCGAGCTCGCCGCCGAGGTCGTGCCCGACCGACTGCGGGACTGGCCCGTCGACGATTCGCAGGCCACGCCGCAGGACCCCTCTGCCGCGACGCTGGTACGTCCCTTCACCCGGGCCGACGGCTGGATCGACTGGCGCCGCAGCTGCGAACAGGTCGACCGCCAGGTCAGAGCGCTGCAACCGTGGCCCGGTGCCTGGACCACCATCGACGGTAAGCGCCTGCACATCCGGGCAGCGCGGCCCGCGCCGGGCGTCACCGGCGTGCCGATCGGGGCCCTGCTGCCCGGGGAATGGCCCCAGGTCGCCTGCGGCGAGGGCGCGCTGCTGCTCGAGGTGGTGCAGCCCGCCGGCAAGCCGGCGATGCCCGCCGACGCGTGGCGGCGTGGCCTGGCGCGGGACCACGTCCTGCTCGGCGCGGCGCCGCCCCCCGAGCCGGGAGCCGCCCCCGCTTAGCCGCTAGCGGTGTGTCGGAGCCGGCTCGCCCGGCAGGTGCAGGAGATTCTCGACCTCCCAGACGCCGGGGATGGCGCGCGCGGCCTTCTCAAGCCGCTCGCTCATGGCCGCGTCGGCCACCTCGCCGCGCAGGACCACGATGCCCTGCTCGACGTTGATGTTGATGTCGCCCTTCGGAACGTCCGGGTCGCGGAACAGCTCGGTCTCGACCTTCATGGCCAGCGACGCGTCGTTGGGCATCGGCTCGCCGTCGCCGGAGGCGCGCAGGGCCGCGGCCTTGCCCTCGACCGTGGCGCTGATCTGCCGCGCGCCGCGCTCCAGGCTCTCGCTGGCGTCGCGCGCCATGGCGCCGGCGCGATCCACCAGCTGCGCGCGTCGCGCGCGGCCCCTCACGGGGTCGAGCAGGAAGGCCGCCAC
>DASUSP010000329.1:0-11369 GCA_036375035.1 Candidatus Limnocylindria bacterium | reverse complement strand
ACCAGCTGTTGTCGTACGAGTTGCTGGTCAGCAGGGCCAGCGGCGTGTCCACGCCGGTCGCCACGTCGCCCACGAAGCGGATCCAGCCCAGCCCGCCGGCGAAGATCACCAGCCCCACCGCCAGCAGCGCCGCGCGGCGGGCGCCGGCGCCACGCAGGAGCGCGCGGGCCAACCCGTGGACCACCAGGGCAAGCGCGCCGGCCAGGATCCCGGACGAGGCCACGAAGGACGGCACCGCGAACAGGCCGGCGGCCAGGGAGGTGATGGCCGAGTGGAAGTCGGCGAACCAGTGGTACACCAGCGGCGCGCCGGCGAAGTAGGGCACCTCCGGCGGGAAGTTGCCGGCGTTCAGCGACTGCGCGATCGAGAGGTGGACGCCCAGGTCGCTCCAGTTCGAGCCGCCGGCCGCCACCCCCGTGTCGGTCGGGCGCCAAAGGCCGGCCTGCAGCACGACCGCCACGAAGCCCGCCGCCAGCGCCGCCAGGGCGAAGGCCGCCCACTCGCGACGCAGCGTCCGCGCAGCGCCGCGCGCCCCCGCGGCCAGCAGGCATCGCCCCCGCAGCCATACTGCGGTGGGGATCGGCAGCAGGAGCACCGCGGCGACCGCGAAGACCGTCCAGCGCTGGTAACCGGCGACCAGGGAGAGCCAGTAGACGCCGTGCGCGGAGACGGCCACCGAGAGGACCACCGACAGCCCCAGCCTCCCGGGGGACCCGACGCGAGGGCGTAGCCACGCCACCAGCGCCCAGCCGGGGACCAGGAAGAGCGCCGGCCAGACGGCGAGCACAGCGGCCGGCGGCCAGGCCCAGGCGAGCAGGAGCAGCCCCGCGATGGCGAGGGCCGCCACGCCTCCCGCAACGGGATCAGGCCCGCGGGACGGCGACGTCAGCCTCCGGGTGTGGACGGGGCGAGCCGTGGCAGCGGTTGCCGCGGGTCGAGGAGGGCCACGATGCGGTCCACCTGGGCCGGCGTCAACACCTCGTCACGGGTGATTCGCGCAGCCAGGCGGTCCAGCTGGTCGTGGACGTGGACGCCGGGGCGCTGGTCCTCGTCCCAGCCGATCTCGCCATTGCCGGCCACGAGCAGGCACGGCTCGACCGTGGCCGGCAGGCCGGCGCGCTCCAGGAAGAGCTCCAGCCGATGGCCGGCCATCCGCGCCTCCGCGACCGGGCGCGCGTCCCATGGAATCCACGAGTCGGTGGAGCGGTTCCAGCGGTACCAGTGCCCGTTCCTCTTCCGGTAGCGGTCGTGGAGCTCGGCGCGGGACAGGCACCACGTGCCGCCGGGCCCGACCACGATCCCGTCCACCGGGGCGCCGCCGGCCAACGTGACGTGGCGGAAGTAGTGATAGCCGTCGTCCAGGCGTCGCGAAAGGGCGCCGGCGGTGCGGTCGCCGGTCAGCCCGCCCAGGCCGGGGAGCTGGAGACGTGGCGCGCGGGTCTTGAGGGGATGGACGATCATGGCCGGCTCGCTGTCGAAAGGGTGGGTGATGCTGGGCGAAGAAGGGCCTCAAGTCTAGCCTGACCATCGGCCAGCGACTAGGGGGAGATCGGTCCCGCCTCGCTGGTAGCATGGCGGGCGTGAGCGAGATCGAAGAGGCGGTGCACACGCTCCTGGTCGAGATCGGCGAGGACCCCGCCCGGCAGGGCCTGGTCGACACGCCCGGGCGCGTGCGACGCATGTACGCGGAGCTGACCGACGGCTACCGGACCGATCCGGAGCAGCTCATCAACGACGCCTGCTTCGACGTCGACTACGACGAGATGGTGGTGGTGCGCGACATCGAGTTCTACTCGCTATGCGAGCACCACCTGCTGCCCTTCCACGGCAAGGCGCACGTCGGCTACCTGCCTGCCGGCCGGGTCATCGGCCTGTCCAAGATCCCGCGCATCGTGGACATGTACGCGCACCGCCTCCAGGTGCAGGAGCGCATGACCCAGCAAATCGCCCAGCTGCTGATGGACAGCCTGCAGCCCAAGGGCGTGGCATGCGTGGTCGAGGCCCTGCACCTGTGCACCCTGATGCGCGGCGTGCGCAAGCAGGGCGCCACCATGGTTACATCCTCGATGCTGGGCACCTTCCGCCGGGACGCGCGCACCCGTGCGGAGTTCCTGGCCTTTATCGGCCGGCCCGCCGAGCGCTAAGGACCGATGCCCTACGCCCCGCTCCTCTCTGCCGCCGAGCTGCAGGCGGAGCTCGCGCGGCTGCCAGAGTGGACGCGCGAAGGCGAGGCGATCGTTCGGACCGTGCGTTGTCCCTCGTTCCGCGACGCCATCGGGCTGGTGAACCAGGTGGCCGATGAGGCCGAGAACGCGGATCACCATCCGGACATCACCATCGTCTGGCGGCGCGTGACCTTCCGGCTGACCAGCAAGGCATCGGGCGGCTTGACGTCACGCGACACCGAGCTCGCCGCCGAGATCGACCGGCTGGCCGGTAGAATCGGCCGCGAATGACCGATGCCGACCGATCCACGCCGATCCGCGTCCTGATCGCCAAGCCCGGCCTGGACGGCCACGACCGCGGGGCCAAGGTGCTGGCGCGTGGCCTGCGCGACGAGGGCTTCGAGGTGATCTACACCGGGCTGCGCCAGACCCCGGAGATGATCGTGGACGCCGCCGAGCAGGAGGACGTGGACGTCATCGGCATGTCGATCCTGTCCGGCGCGCACATGGCCCTGCTGCCCCGGGTTGTGGAGCTCGCCCGGGAGCGCGGCCTGGACGACGTGCTGATCTCGGCCGGCGGGATCATCCCCGATGCCGACGTCGCCAAGCTGAAGGCGGCGGGGATCGCCGAGATCTTCGGGCCGGGGACCAGCATCGGGCAGATCGCGCGCTACTTCCGCGAGAACGCGCGCCGGCGGGCGTGAGCGTCCGCTTGTGAGCGACGCCCCTGCGTTCGCCGAGCTGGCGTCCGGCGAGCGGCGGCCCTTGGCGCGCCTGCTGACCCGCATCGAGAACGGCGATCCATCCCTGCGGCCGCAGCTGCCGGCCCTGTTCGCCGCGGGCCGCGGGGCGCACCTGGTCGGCATCACCGGGCCACCAGGCAGCGGCAAGTCGACGCTGGTCAGCGCGCTCATCGGGGAGTGGCGGCGGCGCGGCCGGCGCGTCGGCGTGCTGGCCGTGGACCCATCCTCGCCCTATACCCGCGGCGCCATCCTGGGCGATCGGATTCGGATGATGGAGCACGCCGCCGACCAGGACGTGTTCATGCGCTCCATGGCCAGCCGCGGTGAGCTTGGGGGCCTGGCGGCCACCACCTGGATCGCCGCCGCGGCGCTGGACGCGGCCGGCTACGACCCGGTCCTGGTCGAGACCGTCGGCGCCGGGCAGTCGGAGGTCGAGATCGCGCGCCTGGCCGAGACCACCGTGGTGGTCGAAGTGCCGGAGATGGGCGACGAGGTTCAGGCCATCAAGGCCGGGCTGCTGGAGGTGGCCGACGTCATCGCCGTCAACAAGGGCGATCGTCCCGGCGCCGACCGCGCCGCGCGCCAGCTGCGCGCCATGCTCTCCACCGCCGGCGGCCGTGTCGCCCGCAAGCCACCGCCGATCCTGCTCACCACGGCCACGACCGGGGAAGGGGTCGCCGCCCTGGCCGATGTCGTCGAGGCCCACCGCTCCACGGCACGCGCGCCCGAGCTGGCGCGGGAGCGCGCCGCGAACCAGGTCCGCCGCGCCCTGGCGTCGCTGGCCACGCGCCGCGCGGAGGACGACCCGGCCTGGTTCGAGACGGTGCGGGCGGTGGCCGAGCGCGCCCTGGATCCACTGACCGCTGCCGAGCGGCTCATCGGTCCCTGAACCTCCGCAGCGGCAGCTGTTCCAGCCGGACTTGTCAGCAGGTGGTGACACCGATCAAGAAGTGGTCCACGGAGGCCAGATTCATGCGCCTTCTACCCCGGGAGTGACCACCAGCTGGTCAAACCGAGCAGAACCGGCGACTTCTTGATCGATGCAGCCACCGGCTGGTGATTTGTACCGCACCGATGCCCACGACCACGGCTGCTACCCTTATCCGCCCATGAGCATTGAACGCGTCTTCGTCATCGGTGCCGGGCTGATGGGCCACGGCATCGCGCAGGTCAGCGCCGCCGCCGGCAAGCGGGTCACCCTCTCGGACCGCACGCAGGAGCTGGCGGAGAAGGGCAAGAACCGGATCGCCGGCAACCTGGCCCGCCAGGTGGAGAAGGGCAAGCTGGAGCAGTCCGCCGCCGACGAGATCCTGGGCCGTATCGGGACCTCCGCCGGGACCGATAGAGCGGCCGGCCAGCAGATCGTGATCGAGGCGGTCTTCGAGGACGAGCAGGTCAAGCGCGACACCTGGGCGCAGCTGTCCACCAGCGCCGATGCGGACGCCATCTTCGCCTCTAACACCAGCAGCATCAGCATCACCGGCCTCGCCACGGCGACCGACCGCCCGGCCAAGTTCATCGGCCTGCACTTCTTCTCACCCGTCCCGGTCATGAAGCTGATCGAGATCATCCGCGGACTGGAGACCGACGACGCCACTTTCGAGGCCTGCCGCCGCTTCGCCGAGGAGCTGGGCAAGACGGTGATCGAGTCGAAGGACATGCCCGGCTTCCTGGTGAACCGGATGCTGGGCCCGTTCATCAATGAGGCGATCTTCGCCCTGATGGAGTCGACGGGCACGGCGGAGGACATCGACACCGGCGCCAAGCTGGGGCTGAACCATCCCATGGGCCCGCTGGAGCTATCCGACTTCATCGGCAACGACGTGATGCTGGGCGTCATGGATGTCCTGTACCGCGGATTCGGTGACCCGAAGTTCCGCGCTGCGCCGTTGCTGCGCCAGATGGTCGCCGCAGGGCACTTGGGCCGCAAGACGGGACGAGGCTTCTACGCCTACGACGAAAAAGGGAACAGGATCGCAGAGTGACCCGATGGAGAGGCCAAAGCAGGCCCCTCCATCGGCACCTGCCGACACCGCGACGGCAGTCCGTCGACCGAGCTAGAGGTGTTCGGCCAGGAATGCCTGCGCGATGGACGAGTCGAGGCGGTACTCCAGGTTCGGCCCGGTGCAACGCAGGCTGTAGGTCCACACGTTGATTGCCACGAGCGTGTCCCCGTGGAAGAGCGCTCCTCCGGAGTCGCCGAGGCAGACTCCAGCGCTGATCTTCAGGAACCGATCCGGGAACGCATCCTCGCCGAGCGCGGTCACGTGCCTGAAGTTGCGCGTGCCGAGGTAGATGCCCTCGCCGTTGGGTGAGACCGCGCTGCCCCGGCCGAAGCCACTCAGGCCGTAGCCCACCGCCGTGAAGGTCTCGTCCCGGAGGTCAAGCTCGTCCAGGTAGCCCTCGTACGCGACGGGCGCGGGAGTCACTCCGTCCACGACCTCGGTGAGCCAGACCAGCGAGATGTCCTCGAAGGGGGACGCCAGGACGCGCTTGGCGTTGAGACCCTGGACGAACGGCACGTCGAAAAAGCCCGGATGCACTTCGATGGCGGCCATGCCGTAGGCATACGGATCCGCGGGATCTGACGGATCGCCCGGTGCCGGGTTGAAGTTCACCCGCAGCGCTTCGAGCGGGATCTCCTCGGCCACGATCCAGGCGGTGCAGTGCGCGGCGGTCACGACCACGTCGGGCGCAATCAGCGTGCCCGAACAGAATCCGAACCAGTCGGCGCCGTCGGTGATCTCCAGCTGACCGACGTTGGCGAAGGCGTTGGCACTGTCCTCCTCGCCGCCGATGATCGCGCCCGCCGGTCCAGCGGACGGCGCCAGGGCGACGAGCATCGCGAACGCCAGTAATGGGGATAGTACAGAACGACGGACCGGACGAGGCTTGGCAACCATGGCTCGCACCTTTCTCGGCGCAGGCGGCGTCGGATCGGACGAGGGGGCCCGACGGCATGCTTGGCTGACTGCATCCCCCCGGCGGCAGCTGCCAGCGTCCGATGGTCTCCACTCTACTCGTGCTTGCAACCCGGGCGGCGATGCCGGGTACCATGCCCCGGATGACTTCTGCCGCGCCGGTCCACGGCAGTCCAGCCGACCCGTTCGCCCTCACCGAGGAGGAGCGCGCCGTGCGGGACACCGCGCGCGAATTCGCCCAGCGCGAGCTGGCCCCTACCGTCGCACAGCGCGACGAGGAGGAGCGCTACGATCGCGCGCTCTTCGACCGGATGGGCGAGCTGGGGCTGACCGCGATTCCCTACCCGGAGCGTTACGGAGGTGCGGAAATGGGCACCTTCGCCTGGGTGCTGGCCTGCGAGGAGATCGCGGCCGTCGACATGGGCATGGCCGTGTCCCTTTCCGTCCACGTGCTCTCGCAGCTGTGCATCCTCAGCGCCGGCACCGATGAGCAGCGCGACCGCCTCCTGCCGCCGATGACCGCCGGACGCCACCTGGGCGCCTTCGCCCTCACCGAGCCGCAGGCCGGGTCCGATGCCTCGGCGATCGCGCTGCGGGCCGACCGCGACGGGGACGACTACCTGCTGAGCGGCACCAAGGTGTGGATCACCAACGGCGCCCATGCCGACGTGGTGATCGTTTTCGCCACCGTCGACCGCTCGAAGGGGCGGGACGGGATCACCGCCTTCGCCGTGGAACGGGACACGCCCGGCTTCCGGGTCGGCGCCCACGAGCGCAAGATGGGGATCCGCGACTCCGCCTCTGTGGAGCTGGTCTTCGAGGAGGCTCGCGTGCCGGCCGTCAACCGGCTCGGCGAGGAGGGGGATGGCCTGAAGCTGGCGCTCTCGTCGCTCGGGGGCGGGCGCATCGGGATCGCCTCGGCCTGCGTTGGCCTGGCCCGCGCCGCGCTGGAGCATGCCGCGTCATACGCCGCCCAGCGCACCCAATTCGGCCGGCCCATCGCCGACCAGGAGATGATCCAGGCCATGCTGGCCGACGCGGCCACGTCCGTCGAGGCGGCGCGACTGCTGACATGGCGCGCGGCGCGCCTGCGGGACGCGGGCCGGCCGATCCACGCGGCCAGCAGCATGGCCAAGATGTTCGCCTCCGACACCGCCATGCGCGTGGCTACCGACGCGGTGCAGATCTACGGCGGCGCCGGCTACTCCCGCGAGAACCCGGTGGAACGCTTCATGCGCGACGCCAAGGGGGCCCAGATCTACGAGGGAAGCAACCAGATCCAGCGCCTGATCATCGCGCAGCAGCTGATCGAGGAGGTGCGTCGCAGCGCCTAGCACCGATGTGCCGCCGCAGGGGCGGCGCCAATCGTTCCAGAGACGACCCAGCCCACACCGGAGGCCCAGCCCGATGTCGAGCACCGCTCCCGCCACCGCCACAGCTCCCGCCGCGGACGTCCAGGCTGATGCCGCGAAATCCGCACCCGCCGGCGGGCGCCGAATGGAGACCGACCTCGAGCCGCTGAACATCCCCGACGAGTTCCGTGCCGGCTCGCTGGTCGAGCTGGTTCACCGCACCGTGCGGCGCTACCCGCACAAGGAGGCCCTGCGCTGGAAGCTGTCGCGCACCAGGCGCCAGATGGGCGGCGGCCCGGCTGAGGAGGACGAGGCCGCGGAGTGGCGCAGCGTCACCTACCACGAGATGTGGGACTGGATCAGCCAGGTCGCGCTGGGGCTCAGACACCTGGGGATCGTCGACGGCGACTCGGTGTGCATCATGAGCCGCACCCGGCCCGCCTGGCTGGCAGCCGACCTCGGGGCCATGTCGCTGGGCGCGGTCACCTGCCCGATCTACCCTTCCTCGGAGCCGGGCCAGGCCGCGTACGTGATCAACAACGTCGGGGCCAAGGCCGTCTTCGTGGAGAACCTCCAGCAGTACGCCAAGATCGAGAAGGTCCGCGCCGACTGTCCGACCCTGCAGCACGTCATCGTCATCGACGACCGCGGCAAGTTGCCCGAGGGCGCGGTCAGCTTCGACGACATCTTCGACCTGTCCGATGCCGAGCCCGGCGAGGTGCGCGCCTGGGAGGAGACGTGGCGCGAGTTCGGCCGCGACAAGATCGCCACCATCGTCCACACCTCGGGCACCACCGCCAACCCGAAGGGCGTGGTGCTGTCGCACGGCAACATCCTGCACAACTTCGAGGCCGGCATCCAGGCGGTCGACTTCAACGAGAACGACCTGTTCCTCAGCTTCCTGCCGCTCTCACACATGACCGAGCGCGCGGCCGGCCAGGTGGTCCCGCTGGGACGCGGCTGCACCATCGCCTACGCGGAGCCGGCCATCGAGCGCCTGGCGGCCAACATGGCCGAGGTGCGGCCGACGGTGATGGTCGCCGTCCCGCGGCTCTACGAGCGCCTCTACGCGCGGGTCATGTCCACCGTGGAAGCGGCGCCGCCGCTGCGCCAGAAGATCTTCTACTGGGCGCAGGGCCTCGGCCGGCAGCACTACCAGAACCACCTGGACGGCAAGGCCGACTCGCCGTGGCTCAAGGTCCAGATGAAACTGGCCGACCGCCTGGTCTTCCACAAGATCAAGGCCCGCACCGGTGGTCGCGTTCGCTACTTCGTGTCCGGCGGCGCGCCGCTCTCCCGCGAGGTGGGCGAATTCTTCTACGCCATGGGGATGCTGATCCTGGAGGGCTACGGGTTGACCGAGACCGCGCCCCTGCTCTCGATCAACCGGCCCTCGGACTTCAAGTTCGGCACGGTGGGGAAGCCGGTGGCCGAGACGCAGATCCGGATCGACCCGGCCACCGGGGAGATCCTGGCCCGCGGCCCGCAGGTCATGCAGGGCTACCACAACCAGCCGGAGGAGACGGCGCGCGTCATCGACCCGGACGGCTGGTTCCACACCGGCGATATCGGCGAGCTGGACGAGATCGGGCGGATCAAGATCACCGACCGGCTAAAGAACATCATCGTGCTGGCCAACGGCAAGAACGTGGCGCCCGCCCCGATGGAGATCGCCATGCTCACCAGCCGCTACATCGCCCAGGCGGTGGTGCTCGGCGACCAGCAGCCCTACACCGGCGCGCTGATCGCCCCCGACTTCGAGGAGGTCGGCAAGTGGGCGGCCGCCAACGGCCTGGCCGAGGTGCCGCCCGAGCAGCTCGTCAACGAGCGCTCCGTCCAGAAGCTGATCGAGTCCGAGGTGCGATCCAAGCTCGAGGGCTTCGCCGTGTTCGAGCGCCCGCGCCGCGTCGCGCTGCTGCCGCGCCTGCTGACCGAGGAGGAGGGAGAGATGACCCCCTCGCTGAAGGTCAAGCTACGCGTCGTCAAGGAGAAGTGGAACGACCGGGTCGCCTACCTCTTCGACGAGAAGGAGAAGGAGTAGCCCGCCCGGGACCGATGCGGCCGCCGGGCTCCCGGAGGAGCCCGGCGGCCTCGAGTCAGTACGTGATTGAGCCGGCAAAGCTCGCTGAGAACGAGAAGGTCGTGAAATCGACCGGGCCGCTGACAGTCCAGCTGCCGGCCGCGTCCGCGAATCGTCCGGTGCCGCCGACGACGGTGTGATGCGTCGTTGCCGTGGCGACGCCGGCGACCGGCGCCTCCTGGGCTCCCGCGTATGTGACGAAGATGGTCGAGCCGTCGGCGGCGACGTAGGTGGCCAGGCCATCCCAGATGGCAACTGCGCCCGTGGCCAGCGTGGGCTCGGTGCAGTTCGTCCCCCCTCCCGTGACGCGTCCCAGGTGCGTCGCAATTGCCTCGGCGTCGAACTCGAGCGTCACGGCCCCTGCGCCGCAGCGCTGATCCGCTGCGATGCCAACCGACGCGGTCATCCGGCCCTGCATCGGTCGCCACTGGCCGGCGGCCGCCGCCGGTGCGGCAGTCAGGATCGTGGCCAGTGCGGCCAGGAGGGCGAGGCGTGAGACGTGGAGCATGTGCGTCGTCCTTTCGTAGATGCGGCAGCTGCTGCCGCCGCAGCGCAAACTCGTGTTGTCGTCAGTCGGTCAATGGGCTCGGGCGTCCATCCCCTCGGCGATGGACCGCAGCTCCGCCTCGTCGTAGTCGAAGAAGCCACCTGCCGCGAGCAGCAGGTTGCCGACGCGCCAGATCGTGATCTGGCTCGCGCCGGGCTCGTCAGCCGGCGGATTGCCCCCGAAGATGACGCGCGACTCCCCGGTGAAGGTGCGCCCCTCGTCCCCGAGCCCGGCGTTGGTGCCCGCGCCCAGGTCCCAGCCGTCCTCGTCCTGCAGATCCCCGAGGTAGACGGCGAGGGCGGCGCTCGCCGCGGCCGGATCCTCGAACAGGGCGGTCCACGTGACGCCGGCGCCGTCGGTCTCAGCACCGGAGAAGGCGTGCTCGGCGTAGATACCTGCGACGTAGCCGGGCGTGTTGAAAATGTCCTCTCGCGCCGGTCCCCGGATCGGAGCGCCCAGCACGGCACCCCGAACCTGGGTCGATGAATCGACCGACCAGCCGGCCGGAAGCGTGTCGGTGGTGGGCATGATCGCCGGCAGCTGTTCGGCCGTTACGATCGTGGGCGTGGGTGTCGGCGTGTTCGGCCCACCCACGTTGCCGCCTAGGAACTGGTACGCGGCGATCGCCAGCAGGACGACCGCGGCAACGCCGAGGATCGGCGCCGCAGGCTTGAGCTTCATCATGGCTGTCTCCAGCAGCGCCCACCAGGCGCCGCGTTGGGCGATGCGCTCAACGTCCGCCAGGGCAGCCCACACGAACCGTTCCGGAGCCCGATCGGCCCCGTCGTCGAGCCAGCTTCGAATGGTCCTGTCGAAGTCGTGCTCTCGATTCATGCCATGCGTCCCTTCTGGACCGGTGGCCGCGCATCGGCCTCGATGGCCGAGCGCAGCGCGCGCTTCGCGTAGTGCAGCCGTGACCGAACGGTGCCCACCGGCACCTGCAGGATCTCGGCAATCTGGGGCAGGGTCAGGTCGCGGTAGTACTGCAGCACGATCGCCGCACGCTGCTCGGCCGGAAGCCTCTGGAAGGCCCGGTCGAGCTGCTCGCGATCGGCGACAGAAAGGGCGGGGTCGGGCTCCGCTCCATCGGCCGCGAGCAGATGGAGCGCCGGCGCCTGCCGTTGCTGCTTGCGCAGCTGGTCGTGGCAGGCGCGGACCAGGACGCGGTAGGCCCAGGCCTCGACCAGGTCCGGGTCACGCAGGCTCGGCAGGTCCCGCCAGATGCGAAGGAGCGTCACCTGGAGCGCGTCGCCGGCGGAGTCGAAGTCGCGCAGGATCCTGTGCGCCACCGCGAAGAGGCGGTCGCTCAGCTCGAAGGCGAGGCTGGTGAATGCCTCCCTGTCGCCTCGCTGTGCCCGCTCCACCAGGGACCGTTCCATCGTTCCCTCCGTGGCGGGGCCGATCTGGCCCCACTCACAGGGTATGGCGTCCCCGCGACTGCAGACGGTTCGATCCCCAGGTTAGGAAATGGCCGCCGGCCCAGGGCGACCGGCGGCCGCATCGCGTGAGGACAGTCAGCGAAGGGTGATCGACTCCGCCATGGAGATGAACGACGCCAGGA
>DASUSP010000328.1:0-3833 GCA_036375035.1 Candidatus Limnocylindria bacterium | reverse complement strand
CGCGTTGCACGGCGTCGACCTGAGCGTGCCGGTTGGCGCCCGGCTGCTGCTGGTGGCGCGCCCTGAGCCGTCCGGGTCCCTCCTGCTTCGCATCCTGGCCGGGCTCGTGCGGCCCGCGCGGGGCAGCATCTCGTTGGCAGGATTGGCGCGCTCCGACGAGTCCGCGCTGGGCTGGCGACGACGGGTGGGGTGCGTGCCGGCCCAGCCATCCATCTACGCATGGCTCTCGCCTCGCGAGGCGTTGGTGCTGGCGGGGAAGCTGGCCGGCCTGGAGGGGGAGGAGCGAGAGCGTCGCGTGGACGAGGCGCTCGAACGCTTCCGGCTGCATCCCGACGCCGCGCGGCCCATGAGCCGAAGCGGTCCCGCGGTGGCGCAGAAGACAGCGCTGGCCGCCGCCCTGCTGGGCGGCCCGGAGGTCCTGCTCCTCGACGAGCCGCTGCGCGCCGTGGACCCCGACGAGCGGCGGCGCCTGCTGCGCCTGCCCGGGAAGCGTGTGACGCTGGTCCTTGCCAGCCGCTACCCGGCGAGCGAAGAGGGCCTCGTCAACCAGGTGGCGCTGCTGCGCGACGGCCGCACCGCGCTTCACGCGACCATCGAGGACCTGGCGGGCGTCGGACTGCCGCTCTCGCTGCGCGGCATCGAGGAGCTCGCCGCGCGACGCACCTCGCAGGCGCACGCCGCGCGGGGCGCAATGGCAGCCGCCGAAGCCACCGCCCGTTGAGCCGTTTCGTGGCGTTGACCGGCCTGGCGCTGCGGGAGCTCTGGATCAGCTTTCGCCTGCTGCTGGTGGTGGGGACCCTGCTCTTCGCCTCCCTCCCGGCCCTGGTGCAGCCGCACGCGGCTGTCCCGGCGGCGGCCGGGGGCCCCGGCGACCCGTCCTGGTGGCTGGCGGTCGGCCTGGCCGTGGGGCTGGCCCTCGCCGCCGGGGTGGCGGCGGCGACCGTCAGCGCCGAGCGCAGGCGGGGGACGGCGGGCTGGATCACGATGCGGGCCGTGCCGCGCGCCACGGTCGCTCTCACCTGGTTCGCGGCCTTCGCCCTGCTGCTAGTCGTCGGGCTCGTGCCGGCGGCGGTCGTCGCCTGGCTCTCGCTGGAGCCGCTCCTGCCCGGCGGTCCGGCGCCGCTTGCCGTGGCAGTCGCCTCGGCGGGCTGCGCAGGGACCGCTGCGGTGGCTGCTGGCCTGCTGCTGGGGGCGCTGCTCCCGGCCGCGCCGGCGGGGATTCTGGCGGCGGTTGTGTCCGGGGCGTGGCTGGTGGCATCGGCCGCCGGCCCGGCCGGCAGCGGGGCCTGGTGGTCGCTGCCCGCCGACGGCCTTCGCATCATCGCCGTGCTGGGCGACGCGGCCCGCCCGGTGGCCGACTCGCTGCGGGCGGCCGGCGCGGCGCTGGGCCTGGCGGCAGTGCTGCTGATCGGAGCGGTCGTTGCCTTTGAACGAGCCGACCTGTGAGCGGCGTCGCGCGGCCCACGGTCCGGATGCACCCGGCCTTGGCCTGGATGGTCCTGGTGGTGGCCTCGCTCGGAGTCTTCCTGGGCGGGGCGGAGCTGATGGTGGTGGCCATCGCCCTGCCATCGATCGTGGCCGACTTCGGCGGCTGGGCCGACCTTGCTCGCGCCTCGTGGATCGTCAACGCCTACCTGCTGGCCTACATCGTGGCCATGCCGCTGGCCGGGCGGGCCGCCGACCTGTGGGGCGCCAGGCGGCTCTACGTCCTGGCCCTGGTCCTCTTCAGCCTGGGAAGCCTGGGGGCGGGACTGTCGCGGCTGGCCGGCCCCGAGTCGGGGATGGACTGGCTAATCGCCTCGCGGGTCGTCCAGGGGCTGGGCGGCGGGGCCCTGGTACCGCTCTCCATGTCGCTGGCCAGCCACCTGTTCGTGGGCCGCGCACGGGCGGCGGCGCTGGGCGTGGAGGGAGCCGCGACCTTCGTGGGCATGGCCGTGGGGCCGGCCTACGGAGCCTGGGTCCTGCTGAACGTGAACCTGCCGCTGCCCGGCGTGGACCTGGCCACCTGGCAGTGGATCTTCTTCCTGAACGTGCCGGCGGGGATCATCACCCTGCTGGCCATCTACGTGGTGGCCGGCGGCATCGAGACCCCGCGGGCGCCGGGCGGCATCGATCTGGCCGGGGCGCTGCTGATCACGATCGCGCTGATCGCCGGGGTGGCGGCGCTGACCCTGGCCGGCGACCGGGGCTGGGACGACCCCTGGATCCTGGGCGGCTTCGCCGTCGCGGTCATCGGGCTGGCGGCCTTCGTGGCCCTGGAGCTGCGGCTGCGCGGCCCCCTGGTGGACCCGCGGCTCTTCGGTGACCGGCGCTTCAGCGCCGCCAACGCGGTCTCGCTGCTGACCGGTTACACGCTGGCCACGGCCATCATCGGAGGCCCGGTTTTCGTCAACCGCGTCCTGAACACCGGCGCCGCGGACTCGGCGCTGGCGCTCACCGCCCTCACCGTGGCGATCGCCGGCGGGGCGATCGTGGGCGGGGTGCTGAACGGCATCATCGGTGAGCGGGTCACGACCGTCGGCGGCGTGGTGGTCACCGTCGCAGCGCTGTACCTGGCCAGCACCTGGGGGACCGACAGCGGCCTGGACCGGCTGGTGCGCGACCTGGCGATCTACGGCGCGGGCTTCGGGCTGACCGTCTCGCCTCGCGCCACCGCCGCCGTCGAGGCGGCGGGCGCATCGGCCTACGGCGTGGCGAGCGCCATGCTGCAGATCACGCGCACCATCGGGATGAGCATCGGCCTAGCGCTCTTGACCAGCATCGGGCAGAACCGGATCGACGAGCTGACCGCGCTGATCGAGGACCCGGCGCGGCGCGACGCGCTGGTGGTGGAGCTGGGCCGGCCCGAGTTCGTGGGCGTGGACCCGCGCCAGAGCCTGGCCCTGGTGGACGTGCTGGAGCGTTGGTCGCGCGAGCAGGCGGCCGACGTTCTGTCGCTGGTGCTGACCGCCGCCCTGGCCGTCGCGCTGGCGACCATCGTGCCCGCGCTGTTCGTGGGCGGCGGCAGCCGGCGGCCGACCGGGGCGGAGCCGGGCTAGCCCGCGATCGGCTCGGCGACGATGATCAGCTCGCCCCAGTTGCGGTTGTAGCCCTGGCTGGTCTGCAGGGTCAGCCGCTCGTGGTCGGTGGGTCGGCTCCAGGCAACGCCCTCGGCACAGCCGGGCGGCGCGTAGAGCAGCGCCAGGGGCGGACTGGGGTGTGGCGCGTAGCGGTCGTCCGGGCAGCTGATGTTGGGCCGCACCTCGGTGACAACGTAGGCCAGCACGGCGCCATCGGACATGAGCACGCGTACCTCGTCGCCGAGCTGCACGTTCCAGAGCGGCTTGAACAGGCTCAGCACCGCGTGCGCGAAGATGTACGAGTTCGTGTCGCGGCCCGGTTGGGAGCCGCCGCACAGGACGTAGGCCGCGTCCGAGGGCGGGAAGTCGCAGTGGTCGTCGTCCTCGGCGTGCCTGACCGGGACGTTGATCCCCACCGCCTCGATCTCGATCTGAGTCGCCACCCAGTCGTCCGGCACCGGGGTGGGCGAGGGAGTGGCCGCGGGCGTCTCATCCTGCGTGGCGGTTGCGTCCGGCGTCTGCTCCTGCGTGGCGCTGGGCGACGCCACGGCGACCGGCGAGGTCGGGTCCGGGATCGGCGGCAGGCTGGCCATGGGCGGCTGATCGAGGTCCAGCTGGCCCACGATAATGAGCGTCACCCCCGCCACGGCGAGCAGGAGCGGAACCCAGATGCCCGATGAGCCGCGTCGCATCACGCGACCGAGTCTAGCCAAAAACGCCGGCATCCCCATCTGAGCCCGATGGAGCCGCACGACCTCGACCGCGCGGTGGACC